>JBEICS010000009.1:0-13603 GCA_040383925.1 Acidimicrobiaceae bacterium
ACCTGGCGCCGGGTGACGGTAGCAAGCACCGCGCGCGCTGTCAACCACGCTTCGCGCGAGAAATCGCGCGAAACGCGCGATCACTCACTGCGGAAGTCGTCGGGGTCGAGTTCGTCGAGGAAGTCGCGGAACTCGTCGATGATGGCTTCGGCCTCATCGACCGCGGGTGTCTGGCCCGCCTCGGCGAGCAAGGCCTCGGTGGCGTAGATGGGGCAGCCGACACGGGCCGCCAACGCCACCGCGTCGGAGGGTCGACTCGACACCACGTGCGCCACACCGGCCTGATCGAGCAGGTGCAACTCGGCGAAGTAGATGTGGTCGCGCAGTTCGGTGACCACGATGTGCTGCAACGTGGCCTGCAGCGTGTCGAGCACCGTCACCATCAGGTCGTGGGTGAGCGGCCGTGGCGGCTCGACCCCTTCGATCGCGGCGTGGATGGACGAAGCCTCCGGGTTGCCGATGACGATGGGCAACACCCGGTGCTGATCGTCGCGCTCGCGCAGCACCACCACCGGGGTGTTGGCGGGCACCTCGACCCTGACTCCGACGAGCTCCATGGGGACCACGCGTGCGATGGTATCGGCTCGACGCCGCAAGGGGTACTGCGCGACGGTCAATCGTCGGTGTACTGGCGGAGCAACGACGTCATCAGCGCCCCGCGCAGTTCGGCGCCGAGGTCGGCGAGCTCGCTCAGCGTCTGGCGGGCCTCGGCGCGCGACTTGGGGTTGCGCTGGCGCAGCAGCGGGGTGATGCGCTGTTCGAACAATCCGACCTCGCGTTCGGCCGCCTGGCGCCAGCCACGCAGATGACGCGCGTCGATGCCGCGTTCGAGGAATGCCGCCGCGACCCGGACCACTGCGAGATCGGCCTCGGAGTAGGTGGCACCCGAGCCGGTACCGCGACCGGTGACGAGCCCGTACGACTCGAGCTCGGTGAGCTGACCGGCGGTGATGCCCACCAGCGAGCACAGTTCGGCACGCAGGTACACCCGCGGCTCGGACGGCGCCTCGCCAGAGGAGCCGGCCGGTGAACCAGCGGGCTTCGGCGCAGGATGGGTCGGCGTCTGCACCGCCACCAGTGGACGACCCTGCGCCGCCGGATGCCGAGCGCTCACCACCGTGGCGGCACTGCGTCGTGGCGTGGCACCGGTGGGATCGTCGTCGAGCCCGTCCGCCGCGAACACGTCGTCGGCGACCACGACATTGCGGATGCCGCGCGGCTGCCCGTTCGAGCTGGCGATCGGCGAGGGGATGGCACCCGAGTCGTCGATCTCGCCGGTCTCGAGGCGGTCGCGGATGACGCGCAGCGGCAGGAAGTTCTCGCGCTGCTCGCGCAGGATGACGCGCAGGCGCTCGATGTCGGCGTCGTAGAACTTGCGGTAGCCCGACGAGGTGCGCTCGGGCTCGATCAGGCCCTGGCTCTCGAGGAAGCGGATCTTGGAGATCGTGACGTCGGGGAACTCTTCGAGCAGCAGTCCGAGCACTTCGCCGATCGACAGATAGGGCCGCTCGGTGGCGTTGCCGCTCATGGCGATCCGAGACCCAGTTCGAAGAACACGAGCCGGAATTTGCCGATCTGGATCTCGTCGCCCTGGCTGAGCGCTGCCCGCTCGACCCGCTGGGCGTTCACATACGTGCCGTTCAGTGATCCGTCGTCGCGGATGACGTACCCGCCGCCGTCGCGCACGATCTCGGCATGGCGCCGCGACACCGTGATGTCGTCGAGCATGATCTCGCTGTCGGGGTGCCGGCCCAGTCGGGTGACCTGGCCCTGGAGCGCGAACGAGGTGCCTGCCTGCGAGCCGCTGCGCACGACGAGCGAGGCGACGCCCGCGGGCAGATCGCCGAGGTGCACGGTGGTGTCGTCGGCCGTGCCGGGCGCATCCTGCAACGGGTCGATCTTGGCCAGGGTGATGGTCTGGTCGGCAGGACGGTCGAGCAGCGAACCGCACGACGAACAGAACACCGACTCGGTCGGGTTCCGATGACCACACTGATTGCAGAACACGTACCCCATGATCGGAGCGACTCTACCCCTCGACGAGGGCGCGGTATCCAGCCGCGTCGAGGAGTTCCGCCGACTGGTCGGGCACCGACATCTCGATCTCGCAGATCCAGCCCGCGCCGTACGGATCGGCGTTCAGTGTCTCGGGGTGATCGGCGAGCGAATCGTTCACCGTCACGATGGTGCCGGTGACCGGGGCGTAGATGTCGCTGACCGACTTGGTGCTCTCGACCTCACTCATCGTGTCGCCCAGAGCAACCGTGGCCCCGACCCGCGGAATCTGCACGAACACCACGTCGCCGAGCGCATCCTGGGCGTAGTCGGTGATGCCGACTCGGGCTCGGGTGCCCTCGATGGCGATCCATTCGTGGTCGCTGGAGTAACGCAGGTGCTCGGGAACACTCATGACCGCGAACCTAGTCGGCCTTCGGGTGCTGCGGCTACCGTCGTCACCGCAGGAGTTGGCGGATGCGCCGCGCATATTCCTGGGCCAGTTGCCGCGCCTCGGCGTCGGTGCCGGCCTCGGCCCAGATGTGGGTGATGGGGTCTTCCGGGTCGGGCAGCGCCAGCATCCAGCCGTTGGCGTGGCGCACCTTCACGCCGTCGACGAGTTCGACGTCGCGCGAGCCCATCTCCATCAGGCTGCGCATCACCATGCCCTTTTGGTCCCAGGGGGTGACCACGGTCTCGTGGACCAGGTGCACCTTGGGCAGACCGTCGACGACGGCGCTGAGCGAACGCGAGCTGCGTGCCAGCAGGTCGAGCATCTTCAACAGCGCGGCCGCAGCGTCGAACGCGGGTAGGAAACCGGGAAGGATGTAGCCACCGGCGCCATCGGCTGCGAATCCCACAGCCGGTTCGGTGGCAGCTGCCATCAACGCCGGTGTCGACAGCTTGGTGGCCACCACCTGCACGTTGTGGGCGGCGGCGATGTCGGTGGCGCGCTGGGTGATGTTGGTGGGCAGGGCGATGGTGTCGCCCAGCAGGTAGTCGGACACCAGGTCGACAAAGGCCAGCAACGCCTCGGTGTTCGAGAGCACCCGACCCTGGTCGTCGACCAGACGCAGCCGCTCGCCGTCGGCGTCGATGACCGCACCGAGGTGCGCCCCCGACGCCCGGACCAGCCCGGCCACCCGCTCGAGCGCACTCTCCGGGTCGAACGCCACGCGGCCGGCGGTGGAGATGTAGGGGTTCACCGCCAAGACGTCGGCCCCGAGCTTGCCGAGCAGCGTGGGCATGACGGAGCTGGCGGCGCCGTACGAGTAGTCGACGACGAGTTTGAAGCCGAACGCCCGAATGGCAGCGGCCTCGACCGTGGCCTCGAGCGCCACGGTGTACTCCTCGAGCGCACGCGGCGGGAACTGGATGTCGCCGATCTCCTCGGCCAGCGCACGACGGCTGTCTTCGCGCTGAAACAGGCGCTCGATCTTGCGTTGCGCGTCTTCGGTGATGTCGGTACCGGCCGTGTCGAAGAATCGCACCACCACCCGGTCGGGGTCGTTGTGATGGAGCCGGACGGTGATACCCCCGAACGCACGCGGCGAACGCACCAGGAACCGGGTGACCGGCACACTGGCCACCTCGAGGTCGAGCACGTCGATACCTGCCGCATTCAGCCCGGCCATCATTGCCCGCTTCAGCATGCGGGCCGCGCGGCTCGAGTCGCGCGAGGTGACCACCGTGGTGCCCTTGCGCAGCGACGTGCCGTACGCCATGGCCACCCGCACCGCCATCTCGGGGGTGACGTCGACGTTGGCGAGGCCCTTCACGCCTTCGCGGCCGAACAGACTGCGCGAGCCCTTGCTCTCCCACACGATCGAGCTGTTCACGACCGCGCCGTCCTCGACGGTCTTGAACGGATAGATCTTCACATCGCCGGTGATGACCGCATCGGAGCCGACGAACACCTCGTCGCCCATCACGGCGCCTTCGTCGATGCGCACGTTGGTGCGAATGCTCGTGCTGCGCCCGACGATGGCCCCGCGCACCTGCGAGCGGGCGCCGATGTACACGTTGTCGTGCACCACCGAACGGTCGATCTGGGCATCGGCCAACAGCCGGACGTTCGAGCCGAGCACGGTGTACTCGCCCACTCGGCAGCCGGCCTCGACCGAACACCCGGCGCCGATCACGCACGGAGCCTGCACCTCGGCATCGGGCGACACCTCGGCCCCCTCCCCCAGCCACACTCCGTCGTTCACCCGGAACCCGGGGATGTCGACTACCACCTTCTGGTCGAGAACGTCTTTGTGGGCCGACAGGTACGCCTCGAGCGTGCCGACGTCTTCCCAATAGCCCTCCACGACCGCGCCGAACAGCGGCTTGCCTGCCTCGAGCAGGGCGGGGAACACCTCACCGGAGAAGTCGACGCTGCGGCCTCCCGGGATGAAGTCGAAGATCGACGGTTCGAGCACGTAGATACCGGTGTTGATGGTGTCGCTGAACACCTGCCCCCACGTGGGCTTTTCGAGGAATCGCTCGATCGTGCCGTCGTCGCGGGTGATGACGATGCCGAACTCGAGCGGGTTGTCGACGGCAGTGAGGCCGATGGTGGCCATCGCCTGGTGCTCGCGGTGGAACTCGAGCACCTTGGTGAGATCGATGTCGGTGAGCACATCACCCGAGATGACCAGGAACGTGTCGTCGAGGTACTCGCGTGCGTTGCCCACACTGCCGGCGGTTCCCAGCGGCACGGGCTCGTCGGCGTAGCGGATGGTGACGCCGAACTCGCTCCCGTCGCCGAAGTAGGTCTTGATGTGGTTGGCGAGGAACGCGACCGTGACCACGATCTCGTCGAAGCCGTGCCGGGCGAGCAGATTGATGACGTGCTCCATCATCGGCCGGTTGGCGATGGGCAGCATCGGCTTGGGGGCGTTCGAGGTGAGCGGACGCAGACGCGTCCCCTCCCCGCCGGCCATGATGACAGCCTTCATCAGAACTCCCTTCGGGGTTCGGGAACGGGTGCAGCGATCATCGGTGCCCGGCGCGCGCCGCGCGCCCTTCACGGAGACTGTCGCGGCTGGTGGGCACGTACGCGAGAGCCGTCCAGTAGCTGAGCACCAGGCCGGGGACACCGACCGCGTAGGCGAGCCAGGTGAAGAACTGGTGCACCGGGAACGTCGAGGCACCCACCACGAACGCCGGGATGGCACCCATCAACAAGAACGTGGCGAGCTTGCCCCAGTAGGTGACGTCGAAGCGCTGCATCTTGAACACCACGGTGGCGACCGCCACGGTGACACCGAACACTGCCTCACGGATGAGGACGAGCCAGAAGAACCACAGCGGTGCCACCGGGTAGGCGATGATGCCGATGAGCGACACGAAGAACAGCAACCGGTCGGCGATGGGGTCGAAGATCTTGCCGAACTCGCTGACCTGGTTGAAGCGCCGCGCCAACCACCCATCGACCCAGTCGGTGAGGCCGATGGCCAACAACACCCATCCGGCAGCGGCGAGGTCGTCGCGCCCGTGGAGCAGGTACAGGAACACCGGCAGGCAGCACAGCCGCAGCAGCGTGAACGCGTTGGGGGCCGTGAGATACCGCCGCGAGCCGATGTCGTTCGGGGCCGTGTCGGTCATCGCGGCCAGCGTACAAGCCGGGTGCGACCGCCCGCAGCACCTACGATCGGCTCATGACACAGGGCGCACTCGTAGGGCAGGTCGCATTCGTCACCGGTGGAGGGTCGGGCCTCGGCGCCGCATTCGTCCGCCGCCTCGCCGCCGACGGGGCAACGGTGGTGGTGAACGATCTCAGCGCCGACGCCGCGGCCGCGGTGGCCATCGAGGTGAATGGCGACACGGCGGTGTTTGACGTGTGCGACGCAGCCGCGTTCGACGCCGAGGTCGACAAGGCGGTCGAACGCCACGGGCGACTCGACATCCTCATCAACAACGCCGGCATCGCTCCCCCGCCCGATCCCGCCCGCACTGCGCGCTCGATCGAGAACCAGATGAAGCGGATGGAGGGCAAGATCGACGAGATGGTGCCGCCCGACACGACGGTGGGTCTCAGCGACGCCGACTGGGACCGGATGATCCGCGTGCACCTCTATGGCGCCTTCTACGGCACCCGGGCCGCACTGCGGCACATGACGCCGGCCCGCAGCGGCACCATCGTGAACATCTCGTCGGTGCTCGGTCTGCGCCCGCTGGCCGGCGCCGTGCACTACGCCACGGCCAAGGCCGGCATCATCGCCCTCACCAAGTCGGTCGGCCAGGAGGTCGCTCCGTTCGGCGTGCGGGTGAACGCTGTATGCCCCGGATGGGTCGACACGCCCCTGCTGGCCCCGATGGACCCGATGATGATGGCGGGCATCGTGATGCAGATCCCACGCGGCCGCATGGCCACCGCCGAGGAACTGGCCGAACTGGTGCGGTTCCTCTCTGGCCCGGAGAGTTCGTACTGCAACGGCGACGTGTTCGCGGCCTCCGGCGGTTTCGTCTGATGGCCACCATCTTCAGCCGCATCATCGCCGGCGACATACCGGGCACGTTCGTGCACCGCGACGAGCACTGCGTGGTGTTCATGTCGATCAACCCGCTCGCCCGCGGGCACGCGCTGGTGGTACCCCTCGCCGAGGTCGACCACTGGGTCGATCTCGACCCAGCGCTTGCGGCACACCTGTTCGCCGTCGCCCATCGCATCGGCCGGGCCCAACAGGCCGCCTTTGCATGCGAGCGGGTGGGCCTCATCATCGCCGGCTACGAGGTGCCGCACACCCACCTGCACGTCGTGCCCACCTCGAGCATGCGCCAGCTCGACTTCTCGAACGCTGCCGGTTCGGTCGACCGCGACGACCTCGAAGCGTCCGCAGCCGCCATCCGCGAGCACCTCGCCACCTGATCCGCGCGCACCTCAGTGGTGCAGGGGGTCGATCAGTTCAGCACCTTTGTTGCGTACGTTGTTCACCGCTGTCGACACTTCGTCGAGCACCAGCACGTCGTCGGGCGCAGGACCGAGTAGTTGTGCCAGCGCCGTCACGTCGTGCTGGTCGGGGTCGAGCCACGCGGCCCACGACCGTTCGGGCAGGATCGCCGGCATGCGGTCGTGGACGGGCGCCATCGTGCCGTTGGCAGCCGTGGTGATGACGGTGCAGCTGTGCAGCCAGGGTGCGTCGGGACCCTCGGCCTTGTCGCGCCACACGGTCCACAGCCCGGCCACGGCCAAGGGTTCGCGGTCGGCGCGGTGGATGAAGATCGGCTGCTTCGCCTTCTGGCCCGGCACCGCCTTCCATTCGTAGAACCCGTCCATCGGCACGATGAGGCGACGGTTCTTGAACAGCGACTTGAACGAGGGCTTCTCGGCGAGGGTCTCGGCCCGCGCGTTGATCATCTTCGAGCCGACCTTCACGTCTTTGGCCCAGACGGGTACCAGACCCCAGTGGAAGCTGCGGACCACCGGACCCTGATCGGCGTCGGCCACCACGGCGTACACATCGTTGGTGGGAGCGACGTTGTAACTGGGTGCCAGCGGATCGGTGTCGACCGCAGCGCCGAAGTACTCGGCGAGTTCCTGGGGGGTGCGAGTCGAGACGTAGCGGCCGCACATGCGCGGCAGGTTACTCCAGGGTCCAGGAATTCACTTCGAACGCACCGTTCGCGTTCACCTGCACCTTCAGGCGCGACACCGTCTGGGGTGCGCCGCTCGTGGTGACAGCCGTGAGCAAGAGGGTCTTCTGCACCACCGGCGCCTGCAACGAGATGGTCATCACCGACGGTGACTTCACCACGCCTGGTTGTTCGACAGCGGCCGCAGCGAGGACCCCGCCGTCGAACGCGGCCAGCGAACCACTGCGCGGAAGGCTCTTGCTCAGCGAGATGAAGCCCTGCGGGATGGCCACGTATCCGGCGACACGCAGCACCCCGAGCGACTGGTAGCCGTAGCTGATCTTGATCACCGGCTCCGAGCCGCCGTAGTCGACGTACCTCGGCGCAATCGCCAGCCGGGTCGACGGCCGGTACCCGTGTGCCGTGATCGACCCGGGTGTGGTGCCCGCGACGGTCGAGAGCGGTACGTGGAGGTCGCCTGCGCGGTACAGGTCGGCTGGGGTTGCAGGAGTGGTGAGTTCGCCGTTCACGGTCATGATCGACACCCGGTGCGAACTGCGCAACGACACGTCGTCGCGCGCCACATACCGCTGATTGAACACCACCGTCTGCTCCACATCGGCGCCCGACGTGGACAGTACGAGTCGGGCCGCACCACCGAGCACGAAGGTCGCTCCGAGGCCGTTGATGCCGTGCTCGGCAGGCGGCGCCAGGGCATCGAAGGCCGCCTCCTGATCCGACGCACACCCCGGTGTGGCGCCCTCGCCCACCACCACCTCCACCTCGCCGTCCACCGTGATCGGCGCTTCGAAGTAGTAGGTGCCCGAGGCGAAGTACACCCGGCCCGATGTGAGCGTGATGGGCGCGCGGTAGGTGCCCGGGAAGAACACTCTGCAGTTGCCGTAGTCGCTCGGCATCGCCCAGCCGGTCACCTCGGGTCGTTCGATCATCGTGCGGGCCGGCAGTTGGGGCAGCCAGATCTTCCCCTCCGACGGCGTGTCGGCGGCGTGGTCGGAGTCGAACCAGGTAGAGATCGATGCCGGATCCGGGGTGAGGTAGGTCGCCCCTTGCGTGCCCTCGGGGGCAGTGACACCTGCAGCGATCAACGCGTTGGCGAGGCGGCCACCGAAGTCGGCGGTGGCGGTACCGATCAACTCGCATCCGGTGCGGACGGCGTCGCTGCCCGCCAGGGTGTCGGCGAGTTCGAGACCCGAGCTGGCGGTCCACATCTGACTGTACGACGGACAACTCCGTTGATACAGGCTGGCCGGATCGGCCATCGCAACCCGGAGGGCACCCTTCACCGCCTCGATCCTGGCCGACTTGTTCGACGTGACCCGTTCGAAGCGCAGCATGGCGGCACCGAACTCGAGCATGGGCACCACCACCAAGGCAGCGAGCATCACGACGACGAGCATGATCACGAGCGCCGATCCGCGATCGGAGTCGGGCCGGCGGGAAACTGGCTTCGGCATCATCAACCGTCGATCTCCAGACGGCACGACACGGCCTCGTTCGCCGCCACCCGCACGCGGATGCCGGTCCACCCTCCCTCGAGTGGGACCGTGGTGAACGTACGCTCGAGGCCACGGCTCCGACAGCTCCACCCGAGGGGTGTCACATCCGACAGATCGGACCGCAGGACCGGTCGGATCTCCACCACCACCGCATCGCCTCCGGGAATACTGAAGTCGAAGGTGCCACTCGGGAACTGCACCGAGGTGGTGATCACACTCTGGTCGTTCGGGAGCGCTGCGCCGTCGGGGTCGAGGATCGCCGTCTTCTGATAGGTGATGCTCCGGTCCGACGGGGTGCCTCCGTCGAGCGTGCGCAGTGTGAGGGTTCCGCCGCACTCGGCGAGTGCAACGGCCTCCATCGCCTGTGCGAACTGGTCCCACTGGGGCAGGGTGTACATGTTGGCCACGTCGGCGTTCACGAACTGGCCGTTCTCCATGAGCGCCGGGACCCCCGTATCGGTACCGCTGACGAGCCGCGCCAGGATGACACTGTTGGCCGTAGGCGTCTCGGTGATCGAGCCGCCCTGCCCGACATCGAGCCAGACGCTCGAGTTCGCGAACTCGGGGCCGACGCCCACCCCGATCATGTTCACCGCTGCACCGCGGTACTGCGAGGCGATGTAGTTCGCCCGGTCGAACGCCTCCTGCACATAGATCCACCAGTTCCGGGCTGGCGGGATGCCCAACCGATAGTCCGCGGGTGGGAGATAAGGGTTCTTGGCCGGTGTGTTCTCCGTCCCCGACAGCCCCGAGTTGGCGGGAACGTTGCCCCAGTGGGGGTTGATCGTGAGGCGGTCGTAGGTGGGCACGCCGTCGGTGAAGAAGAGCAGCTTCTCGGGGAGCGTCGCCTGCGACGAGCCGTCGGGGTTCTTCAGCATCCTGAACAGGGCGTCTTCCCAGTTCGTGCCGTAGTACATCGTCAGCCCGGCGACCTCGTTGCGCAACTGCTGCACCTGCGCCTCGTCGAGCATGTCGAACCAGCGGCCCCACGACCCACCAAAGGTGGTCGACAGGTGGTTGAAGCTCACGATCTGCAGGCGCACCGGAGTCCCGGCAAAAGCATCGATGAACCGCGTGACGCCATCTTTCACGGCTGCCAAGCCGACATCGCCGAGCGAGTACGACTTGTCGACGAGTAGGCCGAAGGTGCCTCCGCAGCGCGACATGGTCTCGCTGAAGTTGGGGTTGCCCTCCAACTCGTCGGGTTCCAGTGTTCCCCGGTCGGTGCTGCCCATCGACAGCACGATGTCCTTCCACCCACCGCCCCGCGAGTTGCCGGTTCCGCCACCGTTCACCCGCACCACTACTCGTTTGGCACTCTTCAACTGGCCGTCCGGCGCAGGGGCCTCGCCATCGACCTCACCCGGATCGAACGGCTCCGACACGGTCACCACCCAGGTCGGCGACACCACGCCGTGCACGTATCCCTGCATCGGCGGTGGGCTCACGTCGGCCAGCACCACCTTGCTGGTGCACGACCACTCGGCGACCCCGCGGCACACCACCCGGATCACCTGGTACTTCGAGCCCAAACCTGTGTAGCGATACGCCACGTTCACCCAGGTCGACGTCGAGTCGCTCTCCGTCATCGACAGACGCGGGTAGCCGATCGACACGATGTTCGTGCTGGCGGGATAACTGCCCACAGGGCAGGGGCCGTTGCACGGCTCGACGCCCGGCCGGGTGTCGAGCGACTCCGCCGATGCGAGGTCACTGGGCAGCCACAGCGCCAGCGTCTGCTCGCTGCGGGCGTTGTTCATCCGGCCGTCGGATGCCGCGGTCACCCGGTAGATCGTGAACACCGCCGAACCCAGCACACCGATGACCACGCCCAACACGGCCATCGACACCAACAGTTCGGGAAGGGTGAAGCCTGCGTCGCGACGCCGGTCAGAGGTCACTCTTGATCACCTCCACCGACCGCGACACGTTCATGTAGGGGCTGGTGACGGTGATCAGCACCGACTGCACGGTGCCGGCCACAGGTTCCGGTGAGGAACAGGTCGCCGGAACCCACTCGACCACGCCATCGTCCACGTCGGGCACATAGCGGTGCTCTTGGACCGTCACCGTTCCCGCTGCGGCGGATCCCCACTCGCTCACGGCTGCGGCCTCGACGTACGGCTGATAGCAGGCGCCACGTGGCGCCCGGTTCACCCGGTCGGCGGCATTCTGGAGCACCGTCTGGACCTCGGCCGACTCCATCGACATCGCCGACGCCTTGATCGAACTCATCAGGGCGTACATCACAGGGACCAGCACGACACCCATCACTGCGACAGTGATGAGCACCTCCACCAGGGTGATCCCACGGTCGCGCGAAACGGTCGCTGTGTGGCCCGATGCACGGGGCATCGGGGTACGGGGGGCCTGGTGGGTGGGCATCGAGAACAACTCCATCCGAGATCGTCCCGGCATCGACACCATGCGCATTGATCTTGACAAGGCCTTGACGTGCCGTTGGTGGCGGCGACACAGCCACCAGCTCGGGGCGAGGGCCTCCACCGAGACGCCGACGACGACGCCCTCTCCCACCCCGATACGGCGAGAGCCGGCCCTTGCGGACCGGCTCTGACCAGGTGTTCCATCCGTCGGGCTGGGGAGATTTGAACTCCCGACCCCTTGTCCCCCAGACAAGTGCGCTAACCAAGCTGCGCTACAGCCCGTGACAGAGCGGCAAGCCTAGCGGACGACTCCGGCAGCCACCACGTGCGGTGCCGTCACACGAAGAGTTGCACCAACCGCCAGCCCAGATATGCGACCAGCAGCACCATCAGCAGCTTGAAATGCCACGGAGCCCTGGCGTCGTCGACCTCTCCGCCTTCGCCGCCGGCTGCGAGCTTCTTCACATCGACGTTCTTCGCCGTGACCGTCGACGCCGCCCGGGGGGCCTCGAGCACCCGACCGCAGGTGGGACACGAGCCGTCGTCGTTCATCGCCGAAGGCGCCCAGTACTTGGCGCAGTCTTCACAGAAGGGCATCGTCGGCTCCTCAGTCGGTGCGCTTGCGCACTCGCAGCTTGATGGGCGAGGCACCGAAGTCGAACGCCTCTTTGATGCTGCGTTCGAGGTACCGCAGGTACGACGGCGGCAGATCGCGGTTCACGAACAGCGTGAACGTGGGCGGATCGGTGGCGCCCTGCATGGCGTACAGCACCTTCACCCCGTGCCCGGCCGGCTGGCGCTGCTGGGCAGCGGCGATGACCTTGTTCACGTCGCGGGTGGGCACCCTGCGGTGGTACTGCACGATGGCGTCCTGCAGCACCGGGCGCAACTTGTGCACGCCCTTGCCGCTGAGAGCAGAGATGGTGAGGATGGGTGCGTCGCCCACGAAGCCCAGCTTGCGGGCCACCTGGGCCTTCACCTCGAGACGCTGCTCGGGATCGTCGATGAGGTCCCACTTGTTCAGCATCACCATGATGGGACAGCCCGAGGCGTCGACCCGCTCGGCCAGGCGCTGGTCCTGGCCGGTGACACCCTCGGTGGCGTCGATGACCAGCAGGGCGATGTCGGCATCGTCGATGGCCCGCAGCGCGCGCACCAGCGAGTAGTACTCGGCCGAGTCGTCGATCTTGCCGCGCTTGCGCATCCCTGCGGTGTCGACGAACACGATGGGGCCGTCGGGAGTCTCGACGAGGGTGTCGATGGCGTCGCGGGTGGTGCCCGCCATATCGTGCACGATCGAACGGTCTTCGCCGACCAGACGGTTGAACAGCGTGCTCTTGCCCACGTTCGGACGGCCCACGATGGCCACACGGGGCGGCGCCTGCTCACCGAGCGGCAGGTCGGTGTCGGACGCACCCCACTCGTCGGAGGGTTCATCATCGCGACCGAGTCGGTCGGCAGGGAGAAGGGACACGACCTCGTCGAGCAGGTCGCCGGCGCGGCGGCCGTGCAGCGCGCTGACCGGCACCGGGTCGCCGAGGCCGAGCGACAGGAACTCCCATCGATCGGCTTCGCGGCGGTCGTTGTCGGCCTTGTTGGCCACCACGAGAATGGGGCGGCCGGTGCGGCGCAGCCAGGTGGCGATGGTGCTGTCGTCGTCGGTGACACCCACCGAGGCATCGACCACGAACAGCACGAGGTCGGCGGCGCGTACGGCGGCCTCCACCTGGCGGCTCACCTTCTCCTCCAGCTCGTTGCCCTGCGGCATCCAGCCACCGGTGTCGACCAGGGCGAACCGGTTGCCGAGCCACTCGGCCTCGCTCTCGTGCCGGTCGCGGGTGACCCCGGGCCGGTCTTCGACGATGGCCTCCTGCGACCCGATGATGCGGTTGAACAGCGTGCTCTTGCCCACGTTGGGGCGACCGACCACCACCACCGTGGCCAGTCGGCCGTCGTCGGGACGGGTGCGTTCGTTGCTCATGGCTCACCTTCCAGGGCCCGCCGCAGGGCGATGCCGTCGGTGGGCACCACCTCCACGGGGCGGGGCAGTTCGTCGACCGTGACACCGTCGAGGAAGCGACCCTCCGACAGACAGACATCGGGCAGCAGATAGCGGTGGCCGAGGGGTTCGCCGGCCAGCACGCGCGA
>JBEICS010000010.1:0-13371 GCA_040383925.1 Acidimicrobiaceae bacterium
CCGCTCCGGTGTGACAGGCTGCGGCGGTGATCGTCGCTCGCATCGCCGCCGTCGTCGCCGGGGTCGCACTCCTGCTCGTCACGCTCGGTTCGGCGATCAAGACCATCGTGGTGCCACGCGGGTACCTCACCCGCATCACCCGCACCCATTTCATCCTGCTGGGCAAGGTGTTCCGCCGGCTGGCGTCGCCCTCGCGGTCGTTCGCCGACCGCGACCGCATCATGTCGTACTACGCGCCGTTCGGTCTGCTCGCTCTTCCAGCGGTGTGGGTGACGTTCATCGTCATCGCCTTCACCGGCATCTTCTGGGGCACCGGTGTCGACCCGATCGGCGAGGCGTTCGTCACCAGCGGCTCGTCGCTGCTGACGTTGGGCTTCGTGCGCCCCGACGGGGTGGGCCGAGTGGTGCTCGCCTTCGTCGAGGCCGGGTTCGGATTGGCCATCGTGTCGTTGCTGATCTCGTACCTGCCCACCATCTACGGGTCGTTCAGTCGGCGTGAGGCGCTAGTGGCGATGCTCGAGACCCGGGCGGGGCTCCCCCCGTCGCCGGCCACGATGCTCATCCGCTATCGCGCCATCGGCATGCTCGACCACATCGACGACGACCTGTTCCACCCGTGGGAGACCTGGTTCCTCGAGTTGGAGGAGAGCCACACCAGCCAGCCGGCACTGCCGTTCTTCCGGTCGCCGCATCCCGAGCGCAGTTGGATCACCGCGGCTGGCTGCGTGCTCGACTGCGCGGCGCTCACCGCCAGCGTGCTCGACGACTGTCGCGCCATCCGTGGCCCGCTGACGGTGCGCACCGGTTTCCTGGCGCTGCGCCGCATCGCCGATGTGTTCGGGGTGCCCTACCGTGCCGACCCGGCTCCCACCGACCCCATCTCGGTCACCCGTGCCGAGTTCGACGCGCTGTGCGACGAACTGGTGGCTGCGGGGCTGACGCTGCGCGCCGACCGCGACCAGGCCTGGCGCGACTACGCCGGCTGGCGGGTGAACTACGACGACGTGCTGCTCACCCTGTGCGGCATGGTGATGGCGCCACCGGCACGGTGGTCGTCGGATCGGGTGGGCGAGTACCGACCCCGGCTGCGGCGGTCGCAGTTCAGACAGCCAGGGTGAGGGCCACGCTGCCCACCACCGACACCAGGATCACCGCGGCCGGAACGGCCAGCACCTGCCAGGCGGGCCCCGTGCGGCGGTGACGCGGCGCCAGCATGAACCAGCCGCAGATGGCGCCCGCCACCGCACCGCCGAGGTGACCGCCGATGGAGATGCCCGAGATGGTGAAGGTGAGCACCAGGTTCAAGATGAGCGTGGTGCCGATACCCGTGCGGAACACGTTCACGCCCTGACGGTGCATCCCGATGGCGGCGGCCGCCATCAGCCCGAACACGGCGCCCGACGCACCACCGGTGATGCTCCGGCTGTCGCCGTTGAGGATGATCACACCGAACGAACCGCCGAGCAGGCCGGCGGCGTACAGCAGGCCGAAGCCCAACCGGCCGAGCGCCCGCTCGAGGATCTGTCCCAGCTGGTACAGCAGCAGCATGTTGAAGCCGATGTGGATGAACCCGAAGTGCAAGAACCCGGAGGTGACCAGCCGGTACCACTCGTGGGTGACCGAGAGGAGCAGCTTGTTCAGCCCCAGCCGGAACTGCATCTCGGTGATGCCGCCGCCGCCGGTGAGCGACTTCGGATCGGCCACGGCGACGAGCACGAATACCGCCACGTTCACGGCGATGAGCACCTTGGTGACCAGCATCATCTGGCCGGCGTTCCAGTAGGTGGCGCGGGTGCGCACGTCGGGTCGGCTGGCCTTGGCGCAGTCGACGCAGTGCGAGCCGACGGCGGCCTGCACGAGGCACTCGCTGCAGGCCGACCTGCCGCAGCGGGTGCAACTGCGACCCGCCTCGCGATCGGGGTGCCGATAGCAGCGGGGCAGGGGAGGGGCCGACGCAGGATGCGGAGCCGGCGGGGGAGGAGGCGGCGGCGGGGGCAGGCTCATCGTCGCTCAGGCTACCGAGGGTCGCTGTCGGGTACGGGGTCGCCCACCAGGCCGGCCACCATGCCGTTGTCCCACCAGCGGCGCAGCACTTCCCAGGCATAGATGCCGGTGTTGTGCCCGTCGCTCCAGTCGATCGACAGGCCCCACGCACCGTTCAGTTCGGCGTCGCGCACGCTGATCGTGTCGGGCATGCCCGGGCGAGGCCAGGCCACCTCACCGCGCTCGCGCCAACCGCGGCACGAGGCGCAGGGGCACACGGCGCGCAATCCCACCACCGGGAACATGCACACCTCGCCATCAGCGAAGGTGACCGTGATGGCCCGGTCGCGGACGATGTCGATGTCGACGGGTGAAGTGGCGTCGGAACTCATGCCGGCGCACCGCCGGCGACGGCCACCCAGATGACGGTGATGTACACGAGCACGATGATGACACCGTTGTAGACGGTGTGCGCAGTCGTCGACTCGAGGGTTGCCGCCTGTCGCGAGCCCGAGGTGGCGAACTCGCGCAGGTACACCCACATGAAGTAGGCGCCGCCGATCGACAGCGCCAGGGCCGCCCCCAGGGGGATGCCGATGAGCGCGTGCACCATCCCGAACTGGAGGGTCTTCAGCACCCGGCGCGCCGGGCTCCAGTGCTCGGCCCCGGCGCGGAAGATGCGCTCCTCGGCGTTGGCGAACAGCGGCAACGCCGGCAGCAGCATGGTCATGAACACCAGCGGCACGATCCACTCCAGCGACGTGCCGGCAGTGGCCTGCGACGAGCCGAACACCGGGTTCCCGTCGCCCCCGAGGGCGGTCCACCAACCCCAGTCGAGACCGGGCACCTGCATCGCCAGGGTGGCCGCAGTGAGCACCACGGCCAGCAGCACCGGCACCGGCCACACGTGCCGCCAACCCACTCGGCGGCGCACGCCGGTGATGACGGCCCGGCCCGACGGGCTGCGCGTGGCCCGCAGGCCGCCCACCAATCGCGAGGTGATGAACCCCAGCACCACCACGGTGGCAAGTGTGGTGACCAGATCGGCAACGGCGAGCAAGGCGACCCAGTGTACGAAGCACCGCTACAGTCGCCCCGGCAGGCGACGACACGGGGGTACGTCACGATGGCATGGGATTTCCAGACCGAACCGGAGTTCCAGGAGAAGCTCGACTGGATGCGCACGTTCGTGCGTGACGAGATCATCCCGCTGGAAGCGGTGTCCGACCTGTGGCGCAGCCCAGAGGGCCGCGCCCGGTTCAAGCAGCTCACCGACCCGTTGAAGGCCGAGGTGAAGCGCCAGGGCCTGTGGGCGGCGCACCTACCGCCCGACATGGGCGGCCTCGGCTTCGGCCAGGTGAAGCTGGGCCTGATGCACGAGATCCTCGGGCAGTGCGCCTATGCGCCCAGCATCTTCGGCAACAACGCTCCCGACAGCGGCAACGCCGAACTGTTGGCCGTGGGTGGCACACCCGAACAGCGCGAGCGCTGGATGCAGCCGCTGCTCGACGGCACCATCCGCAGCTGCTTCTCGATGACCGAGCCCGGTGCCGGCGCCGACCCCACGCTGCTCAGCACCCAGGCCGAGCGCGACGGCGACGAGTGGGTGATCAACGGCCACAAATGGTTCTCGTCGAACGCCTCGATCAGCGACCTCCTGATCGTGATGGTGAAGACCGGCGACCACGAGACGCCGTATCGCAACTACTCGATGATCCTCGTGCCCACGAAGACGCCGGGTGTGAACATCCTGCGCGACGTGCCCACGATGGGCGAGCCCGATCACAAGACGGGCGAGCCGGGTGGCCACGCCGAGATCATCTACGACAACGTGCGCGTGCCGTTCGACCACATCGTCGGTGGCGAGGCCGGTATCGGCCAAGGCTTCGCGCTCGCCCAGAAGCGCCTCGGGCCCGGTCGTATCCACCACGCGATGCGTTGGCTCGGCCAGAGCCAGCGTGCATTCGACCTGCTGTGCGAGCGAGCCCTCACCCGTTACACCCACGGTTCGCTGCTGGCCGAGAAGCAGATGGTGCAGGACTGGATCGCCGAGAGCTACGCCGAGATGCAGGCGGCCCGTCTGCTCACCCTGCAGGCCGCGTGGAAGATGGACCAGTTGCACGCCGCGGGCAAGCACTACAGCGATGCCCGCGTCGAGATCGGCGTGATCAAGTTCTGGGGCGCCAAGGTGCTCTACAACGTGATCGACCGCGCCATCCAGATCCACGGCTCGCTCGGCTACACCAACGACCTGCCGCTCGAGGGCATGTACCGCGCCGCCCGTGCGGCCCGCATCTACGACGGGCCCGACGAGGTGCACAAGGTCACCGTCGCCCGCCAGATCCTGAAGCGCTACCGCGGCAGCGAGCCGTCGATCGAGCATCTGCCCACCCGGCGGGCCGCGGCGATCGAGAAGTTCGGCGACGCCCTCGACGGCCTCGCCATCAACTCCTGATCCCTGCGAGCGGCTGACTGGCGACGTGCCGAGGCCCGTCAGACCGGGGCGCGCATGGTGCGTGCCCCGGCGGTGGCGTTGGCCGCGCTGCTGCGCGCCACGAACGCCTCGGCGCCAGCCGGCTCGCCGAGCAGATAGCCCTGCACCATGTCGCAGCCCAGCACGCGTAGGCGGTGCAGCTGGTCGGCCGAGGTGACCCACTCGGCCACCACCTGCATGTCGAGCGCGTGGGCGAGCTGGATGATTGCCCGCACGATGGGGTCGTCGTCGTTGCTGGCACCCAGGTCGCGCGCCACCGTGCCGTCGAGCTTCAAGATGTTGGCGCCGCACTGACGCAGCGCGGTGAGCGACGACACCCCCACGCCGAAGTTGTCGAGCGACAGTTGCACCCCGAGGCGGCGCAGGGCCTTCAGGGCGCGGGTGGTGCTGCTCTGCGAGTCGTAGATGGTGCGCTCGTCGACGTCGAGCGTGAGCTGGCTCGGCTCGAGATCCATCGAGCGGATGATGGCGAGGACACGCTCGACGAACGTGTCCTCCTGCAACTGGCGGGCCGAGACGTTCACGTGCACGCTGAACGACGAGTCGACCAGCCCGGCGGCCAGCCAGGCGCAGGCGTCGCGGCAGGCTTGGGTGAGCACCCAGTCGCCGATGGGCACGATCGAGCCCGACTCGTCGGCGAGGTGGAGGAACTGCGCCGGGGTGAGCCGGCCGCGGGTGGGGTGGTTCCAGCGCAGCAGCGCCTCGGCGCCCACGGCCCGACCGCTGTGGGTGGACATGATGGGCTGGTAGGCGAGGACGAGTTCGTTGTTGGCGAGCGCCCGCTCGAGTTCGGCGCTGAGTTGGCGCTGCTCGGTGTTCTGGGCGCGCATCGCCTCGGTGAAGATCTCGACACGCGAGCGGCCACGGCGCTTGGCGATGTACATCGCCGCATCGGCGTTGCGCAGCAGGGTGAGCGCTGCTTCGCTGCCGGTCTGCCCGTCGAGCATGGCCGGGCTGCTGAGCGCCACACCGATGCTGACGCTGAGGTCGACCTCGACGCCGCGCACCATGATGCGCCCCGACAGGGCGATGCGCACCCGCTCGGCCACGTCGAGCGCGTCGTGTTCGTCGATCGTGCCGTCGCACAGCACGACGAACTCGTCGCCGCCGATGCGGGCCACCACGTCGGTGGGGCGGGTGGCGTGCACCAGTCGGCGGGCCACCTGCACCAGCAACGCGTCGCCCACGTCGTGGCCGGCGTTGTCGTTGGTGTCCTTCAGCTTGTCGAGGTCGAGGAACAGCAGCGCGATCTGGCCGCGGCTGCCACGCACCCGCTCGAGTGCGTCGGCGGTGTTGCGCAGCAGTAGGACGCGGTTGGGCAGGCCGGTGAGGCCGTCGTGGGTGGCCTGGTGCAGCAGTTCGCTCTGGGCCCGGTTACGCGAGGTGACGTCGCGGATGACGCCACCCCAGTACTCGATGACGCCCTGTTCGTCGCGGCTGATGACGACGTCGACGTCGAGCAGTCGCTCGACCCCGTCGGGGCTGCGGAACATGGTCTCGCCCGACCACTGGACCGTCGCCGACGCGGTGAGCCGGGCCCGGGGGATCTGGTCGCGCAGGGTCTGCAGCAGGCTGCGCACCGACGGGTCGCGTACCAGGTCGACCGATTCGTCGACACCGAACAGGCGGCGGGCCGCGGTGTTGCAGTACAGCGGTGCGCCGTTGCGGTCGAGGATGATGATCGAGTCGGACGACGGGTCGACCACACCGAGCAGGCGGGTGAGCAGGCTGCGGTCGGCGATGGTGTCGGTGTCGTCGATGGCCACCCCGGCGTACCCCGTGTGGCGGCCCGCGTCGTCGTACTCGGCGCTGGCGCTGACCCGCACCCACCGCAACTGGCCGTCGCGGTGCCACACCCGGAACGCCACCGTCAGGTCGTCGGCCTCATCGGCTGCAGCGCGCCATGCCGTCTCGGCCACCGAGCGGTCGGCCGGGTGGGCGTTGGTCCAGGGGGTGGTGCGTGCTCCCGGTGTCTCCCCGCTCAGCGCGAGCGCGCGAAACGCGGCGTTGGCCGCGGTGAGGCGGCCGTCGCGGTCGGTGCGAAAGATCGCTACCGGCAGGGAAGGAAGCGTTTGCTCGATGTCGATTCCTGTCTCGGAAACTCGATGAGTTGTCACGAGAACGCCGCCACGCGCTCAGGGGCGACTATAGACCCCGGTGACCTGTGCTGTCAGGAACGCAGATCCCTGCACCGCGGCCAGCAGATCGGCCCCGTCGGCACCATCGCCGAGTTCCGTACGCTGGGCCAACAGGTACACGGTGACCTGGTAGCGGTGGGTCTCGCCGGCCGGTGGGCACGGACCCGAATAAGCCGTTCGGCCCATGCCGTTCACGCCGACCGAGGCGAATTCGGGAACCTCGCCCTCGGCCAATCCGGTCGACAGCGGATCGATACCGGCCATCACCCAGTGCACGAATCCGGGGAGATCGAGGTCGGTCATGGCCACAGCGATCTCCTGTGTGCCGGCCGGAGCGGCATCCCACGAGAGGGCGGGAGCGACGTCGTCGCCGTCGCAGGTGTAGCGCGCATCGATGGCGAACTCGTCGGCCCACGGGGCGGTGAGCGAGAACTCCGCCGGCGTGCTGGTGGGCGCTGCCGTGGGTGCCGCCGTGGGGGCGACCGTGGGCGGCAGGGTGAGGTCGAGGCCGCCGGTCTCGGCGACCGTGGGCATCACGGTGGTCGACACGCTCTCGGTCTGGTCGGGACGAGCCGGGCGCAGTGTGCGACCGTCGTCGTTGCACCCGGCGGCCACCAGCGAGGCGACGACGAGCAACAGCGACGGGAGGATCAGGCGACTCGGGGGCACGGAGGCGATACTACGGGCCGCCACTGGGTAGCGTTCACGCGGTGACCGATCAGTCGCTCTGCATGCTCACCGTGCACGCCCACCCCGACGACGAGGCGTCGAAGGGGGCACCCACGTTGGCGATGTACGCCCAGCAGGGTGTGCGCACCGTGCTCGTGTGCTGCACCGGGGGTGAAGAGGGCGATCTGCAGAATCCGGGCCTGCGCGAACCGGGCCAGCCGTTCCACGGGCTCACGCCCGAGCAGGAGCGGGCACTGCTCGCCGAGGTGCGTCCGGGCGAGTTGGCCCGTTCGGCCGAGGTGATCGGCTTCCACCACGTCGAAATGCTCGGCTACCGCGACTCGGGCATGCCCGAGTCACCCGCCAACGAACATCCCGACTGCTTCCACGCAGCGCCGCTCGACGATGCGGCGGCCCGCCTGGTTGCGGTCATCCGGCGCGAGCGCCCGCAGGTGATCATCACCTACGGCGACGACCAGAAGGGCTATCCGCACCCCGACCACCTGAAGGTGCACGAGATCTCGGTGGTCGCGTGGGACCGGGCGGGTGATGCCACCTGGCGGCCCGATCTGGGCGAGGCGTGGCAGCCGGCGAAGCTCTACTACTCCACCTGGTCGAAGGCCCGTCTGATGGCAGTGCACGAGGGCATGCTGCGCATGCGCGGCGAGTCGCCGTTCGACCAGGCCTGGCTCGACCGGCCCGGTGCCGACCACCGCATCACCACCAAGCTCGACATCGGTGCCTACCTCTGGGCGCGCAGCGGTGCGCTGCGGGCGCACGCCACCCAGGTCGACCCCACCGAGGCGTGGTGGTTCGGCCTCGACGACCACGAGTTGGCCGAGGTGTACCCCTACGAGGACTGGATCCTCGCCCGGTCGCTCGTGGGCATGCCTGCCGACGGTGAGGTCGAGGTCGACCTGTTCGCCGGCGTCGTCGGTTCGGGTATCGAGGGAGCCTGATGAGCAGCACCGTGCAGTACCGCGTCGCGTTCGGCAAGAACGACGAGGCCGTCGAAGGCCCCGACGACGCCGATGTGGTGGTCAGCGTGCCTGCCGCCGACGCCGTCACCGACCCGTCGGTGGCGTTCATGCAGGGCAAGCTGAAGGCCGTCGGCCACACCGGGGTGCTGTTCGAGGTGTTGCGCAGCGGCGAGGCAGCGGCCGTGCTCAGCCGGCTCGCATCGCGTTCCTGAGCGCCCGGTAGCCCGTCAGCACCGCACCGCTGTCGCGGATGAGTTGGGCCACCTCGGCGTCGGCGGTCATGAGGTGCAGGTCGCCGATCCACTCGTCGGCGCTGGGTGTGAGGGCGTGCACCTCGGGCGTGTCGGCGGCCGGCTGCACATGCACCTCGGTGACACCGGGCTGCAGGGTGCGCAGGGTCTGCAACAGTCGCTCGCGACTACCGGGCCGCCAGTCGTGGTCGAAGTGGTCGGGGAACAACACCCCTTCGTCGGCGGCGAGCTGGCGGAACGGGAAGCCCGCCTGGTCGGTGCTGATGGTCGACGGCAGACGGATGGGCAGGCGGAACTCGACGGCCAGTTCCATGTAGACGTCGAAGAACTCGGGGCGCAGGGTGATGGCGCTGAGGTGCGGCGCGAGGTGGGTGACGTCGATGCCCCAGGCGATGGCCCGCTCGATCTGGGCGCGGCACTCGCGTAGCACTTCGGCCGGGTCGGCGTGCTCCCACAGGTCGGCCAGGTTGCGGGGGAAACCACCCTCGCCCGACAGCAGCGACGGGGCGTGGGTGATGGGCCCCCAGCGGTACTGGTCGTGCTCGCAGTTGAGCGTGAGGTGCACGCCGATGTCGTCGCCCGGCCGGTACCCGGCGACGGCATGGCGGGCCCATGGGGCAGGCACCATCAACGAGGCGCAGGTGGCCAGGCCGTCGTGGATGGCGGCGTACACACCCAGGTTCGCGGCATGGCACGAGCCGAGGTCGTCGCACGAGATGATCAACACCTTCGTGTCGGCCGGGTGGCCGAGCCGTTCCACGAGCGAACTCATCGCCGTCACGCTAGCCCGAGCATGCGCTCCAGAGGCCGAGGTTCGCTCGTTCCGCAGCGCGGGCGGCGGCCACGAACTCGTCGACATGGGCGACGTTGGGCGGGAAGGTGAGCAGCGATGCGTATCCCTGAGCGACGATTTCGAGGTTCACGAACAGTCCGTCGTCGGCGCGGTACACATAGCCGAGCAGGCGGCCGTAGTCGTCGCGGGCCTCGACGTCGCGCTCGACGCGCACAGCGGTGCCCTCGGGCAACAACTGCTTGGTGAACGCCGACGCCTCGGGCCCGTAGCACTGCACCGGGGTATCGGGCTTCACGGTCTCGGGGGTGTCGATGCCGATGAGGCGCAGCTTCTCGCGGCGGCCGTCGATGTCGACCTGCACGGTGTCGCCGTCGACCACCCGCACCACCGTGGCGTTCGCCCCGTCACGCGACACAGCCGCCTCGTCGCCGGTGCAGGCGGACGAGACGGCCGTGACTGTGAACGTGACGGCGACGGTGAGAGCGATCAGGTGACGACGCACCCGAGCGTTCTACCGCCGGTCGGTGCCTCAGAGGCGCTCGATGATGGTGCCGGTGCCCAGACCGCCGCCGCAGCACATCGACACGAGGCCGTACTTGCCGCCGCTGCGCTCGAGCTCGTAGAGCGCCTTGGTCATGAGGAACGCGCCGGTGCCGCCGAGTGGGTGGCCGAGGGCGATGGCGCCGCCGTTCGGGTTGGTCTTGGCCGGATCGGCGCCGACTTCCTTCTGCCAGGCCAGCACCACCGAAGCAAACGCCTCGTTGATCTCGAACACGTCGATGTCGTCGATCGACAGGCCGGTGCGGGCGAGCAGCTTCTGGGTGGCGTCGATGGGGCCGGTGAGCATGAACACCGGGTCGACGCCGACGAGGCAGGTGTCGACGATGCGGGCACGCGGGCGCAGGCCCAACTCGGCGGCGCGCTCTTCGGTCATCAGCAGCACGGCTGCGGCGCCGTCGCTGATCTGGCTCGCGTTGCCGGCGGTGTGCACGCCGTTCTCGCGGGCGACGGGCTTCAGCGTGGCCAGCTTCTCCATCGTGGTCTCGCGCAGGCCCTCGTCGCGGCTGATGGTGCGGGTGTTGCCGGTGGGCTTGCCCTCGGCGTCGACCTCGGGCGACTCGACGGTGACGTACTGGCCGTCGAAGCGGCCCTCGGCCCACGCCTGCGCGGCGCGCTGCTGGCTGGAGAAACCGAACGCGTCGGTGTCGTCGCGGGTGATGCCCCAGTGGTCGGCGATGCGCTCGGCGCCCTCGAACTGGCTGGTCATCTCGTACTGCTCGAAGTAGGTGCGCGGGATGGGCACGCCGAGGCCGAGGTTCTTGTTGCCGTTGCTGCCGATGGGGATGCGGCTCATCACTTCCACACCGCAGGCGATGGCGATGTCGACCACACCGCTGCCCACCAGGGCGGTGGCGAGGTTGGTGGCCTGCTGGCTGCTGCCGCACTGGGTGTCGACGGTGGTGGCGGCGACGCTCATGGGCAGGCCGGCCGACAGCCACGCGGTGCGGGCGATGTTGAAGGCCTGCTCGCCCACCTGGCTGACGCAGCCGCCGACGACCTGGCCGACGAGTGCGGGGTCGATACCGCTGCGCTCGACGATGGCCTTCTGGACGGTGGCGAGCACCTCGGCGGGGTGGAGGGTGGACAGACCGCCGCCCCGCTTGCCGATGGGCGTGCGGACGGCGTCGACGATGACGATGTTGCTCATGGCGGAATCCTATGGTGGGCGTCGTGGAGAACTTCATTCCTGCTCACCGCCCGTCCGACAGCGTCTCGGTGCATCGCTACATCCATGTCATCGGCAGTTCGGTGTTCATCAGCGACCGCATCGAGATCGATGCGCCGCAGCACTTCTTGGGCATGCACGGCGACGAGGCGGTGTGGGCCATCGACGTACCGCACGGCGACGACCCGTCGTACGGTTCGGCGCTCGATCTGTACTCGTACTTCGGGCGCAGCAGTGAGGTCGAGTGGGCCATCGCCGGCCGGGCCGTGCAGATCGCCGAGTGGGCGCGCACCCATCGCTTCTGCGGCCGGTGCGGTACCCCCACCGAGTCGTCGGCGTCGGACCGTTCGATGAAGTGCCCGGCCTGCGGGCTGATGGCCTACCCGCGGCTCGCTCCGGCGATGATCACGCTCGTCACCCGTGGCGAGCCGGGGCCCGATCAGTTGGCGCTGCTGGCGCGCGGCGTGCAGTTCCGGGCGCCGATGTACAGCTGCCTCGCCGGGTTCGTCGAGCCTGGTGAATCGCTCGAGCAGGCCGTGGTGCGCGAGGTGCGCGAAGAGGTGGGCATCGAGGTGGGCAACGTGCGCTACTGGGGCAGCCAGCCGTGGCCGTTCCCGCACAGCCTGATGATCGGGTTCCAGGCCGAGTGGGTGGCGGGCGAGATCGAGATCGATCCCACCGAGATCCTCGACGCGCAGTGGTACCGCCGCGACGAACTGCCGAACATCCCGCCGCGCATCTCCATCGCGCGCAAGCTGATCGACGTCTGGTTGACGAGCGACTGAGCACTATCGCTGCGGCCGATGTGACGCGCGGTGATATCGCTGAAACCCATATGGAACAAGGGTTTCAGGGGTGTGAGTAGATGCGAACAGATGTACGCTTGCGGTCATGGAGGTGCTCGTCGACCACACTGCGACCGGCCTGGTGTCGTTGGCCGATCTGGTCGACGGGCACCGCTCGGCCGAGAGGCAACGCACGCAGGTGGCGCTCCACGCGGCCCGGTTGGCTGCAGCGGGCGAGTGGTCGTTCGACGGCTTCCGCTCGCCGGTGATGTGGTTGGCGCACGGCCTCGATGTGCCGCGTGGCGAGGCCCGGCGGCTGCTGCGCGACGGCGAGTTCCTTCTCCGGTTCCACGTGGTGCGTGCCGCGGTTGCCGACGGGCGACTCAGCGCGGCGCAGGGCGATCTGCTGCGCAGGGCGACACCGCAGGTGTTGGCCGAGCAGCTCGACACCGACCAGCACTGGCTGGTTCCCGCGCTCGAGCCGCTCGACATCGCCGACTCGGCCGTCGCCGTCGCGGCGTGGCAGGAGCGGGCACTGGCCATCGTCGACCCTGAGCCGCCCACGGTGCACGACCGGTCGTGGCGGATGACGCGCGCCGGCGACGGTGCGCTACTCGGCAGTTTCGTGTTCGACCCCACCACCGCCGAGGTGGTCGAGCGGGCGCTGCACATCGCCCGGGCCGACGACGGTCCGGTCGACACGCGCAGTCGGCACGAGCGCCAGGCCGATGCCGTGGCGGCCGTGTTCCAGTTCTTCGTGGCCAACTGCGACAGCAACGGCACGCCGCGGCACCGGCCACACGTCGACCTGCACATCGAGGTACCGGCAGCGGTGCTCGCCGACCTGGGCGTCGAGGGGCGACCGGTCGGCCTCACCGTCACCGAAGGCGGCCGGCGGCTGCCCGAGTGGGCTGCGGCCATGTTCGGGTGCGACTGCACGATGCACCGGGTACTGCGTGCCGACGGCGTGGTGCTCGACTACGGGCGCTCCACCCGCACGGTGCTCGAGCCGTTGCGCCGGGCCGTGTCGGCACGCGACGGCGGCTGCCGGTTCCCCGGCTGCGACCGCAAGCGGGCCTGGTGCGACGCCCACCATGTGCAGTGGTGGCGGCGCCATGGCGACACGAAGCTCGACAACCTGCTGTTGCTGTGCACCCACCACCACCGGGTGATCCACCGCGACGGGTGGCAGGTCGATCTGCTCGCCGACGGCACGGCAGTGTTCGTGTCGTCGCGCGGTGTCCGGTTCGAGACCCGGCCGCGCGGTCACCCCCGACAACGCGCAGCCTGAGCCGCCACCGTGTGGAGTGCGCTCAGGCCCCGGTGGCGAGTCGTTCGCTGAACCAGTCGAGGATGATCTCGGCCCGCTGCACGCGGTGTACGGGCGCCCCGCTGCGCGACACCTCGTGCCCTTCTCCAGGGATTCGATAGCAGGTGCCGTCGCGGCGCAGCCGGCGCAGCGCCATGAACAGTTCCTCGGCCTGGTTGATGGGGCAGCGCAGGTCGTTCTCGCTGTGGATGAGCAGCATCGGCACGTGGATGTCGCGCACCC
>JBEICS010000011.1:0-12461 GCA_040383925.1 Acidimicrobiaceae bacterium
CCATCCACCCCGACGACACCCTGCACTCGCTCACCGAGCGGGTCCACGCCGCCGAGCACCGTCTGCTCGTCGACACCCTCGCCCATCTCTGCCGCACCCTGCCCGCCATCCCCGAGGAGCCCACCGCATGACCACCAGCCAGCACAACGACCGCCTCTTCGACCGCTTCGAGGCACTCACGTTCGATGATGTCGTCATCGTGCCCGGGTACAGCAACGTGCTGCCCGACACCGTCGACACCACCGCCCGCTTCGCGGGCGACATCGACCTCGCCGTGCCCCTGGTGTCGGCCGCCATGGACAAGGTCACCGAGGCGCCGATGGCCATCGCCATGGCCCGCGTCGGTGGCATCGGGGTGATCCACCGCAACCTGCCCATCGAGGTGCAGGCCGCCGAGGTGCAACGGGTGAAGCGCAGCCAGAGCGGCATGATCACCGACCCGGTCACCCTGCCCGCCACGGCGCTGCTGCACGAGGCCGAATCGCTGATGCACCGGTTCCGGTTCAGCGGGGTACCCATCGTCGACCACGACGGTCGCCTGATGGGCATCCTCACCAACCGCGACATCCGCTTCTGCGAGCCGGCCGACTTCGACCGACCCATCAGCGAGTTCATGACCGCCGACGGGCTGGTCACCGCCGAGGTGGGCACCACGCTCGAGCAGGCCAAGGTGGTGCTGCAGCGGCACCGCATCGAGAAACTGCCGCTCGTCGACGCCGACGGCTTCCTCCGCGGCCTCATCACCGTGAAAGACATCCAGAAGCGCCAGGAGTTCCCCAACGCCACCCGCGACGGCGCCGGCCGACTGCGGTGCGCCGCAGCAGTGGGCGTGGGCGACGACGTCGAACAGCGGGTCGACGCCCTGGTGGCGATGGGGGTCGATGCGGTGGCGATCGACACCGCCCACGGACACTCGGCCGGGGTGATCAAGGCCATCGAGCGCATCGTCTCGAACTGGCCCGATCTACCGGTGGTGGCCGGCAACGTGGTCACCGAGGAAGGGGTCGAGGCCCTGCACAGCGCAGGTGCTGCAGCCGTGAAGGTGGGGGTGGGTGCCGGATCGATCTGCACCACCCGGGTGGTCAGCGGGGCCGGGATGCCGCAGTTGTCGGCGGTGTGGTTCGCCACCCGGCGGGCCCGTCAGCTGGGGGTGCCCGTCATCGCCGACGGCGGCATCACGTACTCGGGCGACATCGTCAAGGCCATCGCCGCCGGCGCCGAGACGGTGATGCTCGGGTCGCTGCTGGCGGGCACCGACGAGAGCCCGGGCGAGATGGAACTGTTCGAGGGGCGCCGCTACAAGAGTTACCGCGGGATGGGCTCGATGGGCGCGATGCAGGGCCTCGGCGCCGACCGGTACGCATCGGGCCAGTCGGGTGCCGCTGGCAGCGCCACCGCCGTCGGTGCCACCACCCGCAAACTCGTCCCCGAAGGGGTGGAGGGTCGCGTGGCATACGCGGGCCGTCTCGCCGATGTGGCCTATCAGTTGGTGGGCGGGTTGCGCAGCGGGATGGGGTACGCGGGCGCGGCCACCCTCGACACCCTGCGGAACCAGGCACGATTCATGAAGATCACCACCGCAGGTCGAGCCGAGAGCCACCCCCACGATGTGACCATCACCAACGAGGCACCCAACTACCAGAGTCGCTGACCTGCCAGACTGCGCCCATGCGCCGCTCGATCGACGACTACCCGCTCACCGCCGATGATCTGCCGCCGGGCGACGACGACATCACCGCGGTGTCGTGGGCGGTGGCCATCAGCGACGACTACGACGACGCCGAGCCACGGGTCGTGCTCACCGTCGAAGAGGTGGGCGCGCCCGGCACCGGCCTGATGGCCCATCTCGGCCCCGAACACGCCCGCCGGTTGCGCCGTGCTCTGTACGACGCACTGCGCGAGATCGGCGCCGACCCCGGCCCGTAGCGCGTTCGCGACGCTCTCCGCTAAAGTTGACCATCTAGATCGTATTTCGGCTAGATCGTATTTCGGCTAGATCATCTTTCGGATCCGACAGGAAGGCCACCGCGATGGGCATCGCCCCGATCGTCCCGCCAGCACGCGACCTCGCCGACGAGCAGCGCCGCGACATCGAACGGTTCGAGGTGGCCATCGCGCAGTACCTCGCCGGCGAGATCTCCGAAGACGTCTTCCGCGTGATGCGCCTCAACAACGGCATCTACGGCCAGCGTCAGGGCGGCACCAACCAGATGGTGCGCATCAAGTTGCCGGCAGGCACCATCACCCCCGAACAGCTCGACCTGATGGGCCGGCTCTCCGACGAGTACTCGCGCGGCTGGGGCCACATCACCACCCGGCAGAACGTGCAGGTGCACTTCGTCGAGCTCACCCGCATCCCGGCGCTGCTGCGCGAACTGGCCGAGGTGGGCCTCACCAGCCGCGAAGCATGCGGCGACACGGTCCGCAACGTGATGGCCTGCCACCTCGCCGGGGCATGCCCGCACGAGCACCTCGACGTCACCGCCTGGGCCGAGGCCACCTACGAGCACTTCGTCCGCAACCCATTGGGCCAGCGCCTCCCCCGTAAGTTCAAGGTGAACTTCTCGGGCTGCTCCACCGACTGTGGCCAGGCCATGTTCAACGACGTCGGCGTCATCGCCACCACCCGCACGCTCGACGACGGCACCGCCGAGCAGGGCTTCCGGGTGTACATCGCCGGCGGTCTCGGCGCCACGCCGCACCCGGCGCTGGCCCTCGAAGAGTTCACCACTCGCGAGGATCTGCTGCCCACCATCGAGGCCACGCTGCGCGTGTTCGACCAGACCGGCAACCGCGACAACAAGTTGCGCGCCCGGCTGAAGTGGGTGGTCGATCAACTGGGCATCGACGAGGTGCGCCGCCGCGTGCTGAAGATGCGCCACACACTGCCCGCCTCGTCGTCGTGGCCCGGTGGCATCCCCGCCCTGGTGGCCGAGCACGGTGATTCGCCCGCCGGCCGCAGCGCCACCGTCGAGGCCACCGCTGTCGGCCAGGGCGTGGCCGTGTCGCTCATCCCACGCGACCCGTACCAGCGCTGGGAGGCCACCAGCGTGGTGCGTGGCGCAGCCAACGGGTCGGTGTCGGCCATCGCCTACGCCGCGCTGGGCGACATCACCGCCGCCCAGTTCCGTTCGCTGGCCTCCATCCAGCGCGAACTCGGCGCCGATGTGCGCCTCACCAACCGTCAGAACGTCTGCTTCCGCGGCCTCACCGAAGCGCAGCTGCCCGTGCTGTACGCCCGCCTCGAGGCCATCGGTATGGCCCGCCCCGGTGCCGAACTCGCCCGCGACGTGGTGGCCTGCCCGGGTGCCGACACCTGCAACATCGCCGTCACCCAGAGCCGCGGCCTGGCCAAGGCCATCGGCGAAGCGCTCGAGGAGGAAGGCCTCGCCGAGGTGGGCGGAGTGCGGATCAACATCTCCGGCTGCACCAACAGTTGCGGCCAGCACCACGCCAGCGACATCGGCTTCTTCGGTGCCGAGCGCCGCGCCAACGGCCGCTCGGCCCCCGGCTACCAGATGCTGCTCGGCGGCTACGTGGGCCAGGAGCAGATCCACTTCGGCGAGAAGGCCACCCGGCTGCCCGCCAAGGCGGCCCCGCAGGCCGTCGTGCGGGTGGTGCGCCAGTTCGCAGCCGAGCGCAACGCCGGCGAAAACTTCCGCGGCTGGATGGACCGTGTCGGTGGCGCACACGCCATCGGCCAGGCACTGAAAGACCTCGACGTGTTCACGTCGTTCGACGAAGCCCCCGAGTTCTACAGCGACTCCGACGAGACCGGCCCGTTCGTGGCCGCTGTCGGCGACTCCGAGTGCGCAGTCTGAGCCAGCGCACCCTCGACGCGATCGAGGCGATCGACGCCGCCAACGCCGACGACCCCACCCTCGTCGCCGTGCGTGGCACCGATCACCCGCTCGCCCAGATCCACGGTGTCCTCGCCTCCGAGTGGGTACTGCACCTGCACCCCGACGCCGACGAAACGTGGTTGCTGGCGGCCCGCGCCCACCACCTCCGTCGGTGGGAGTTGCCTCGCAGCGAGTACGACCCGGGCAAGGCCGGCTACCTGCGTTGGAAGCGCGACCAGCGCCAGCGTCACGCCCGCGACATCGCCGTGCTGCTGGCCGAACACGGCTTCGACGTGGCCACGATCGAACGGGTCCAGGCACTCGTCCGGCGCGACAACCTGGCCGTCGACGCAGGCTCCCAGGCCATCGAAGACGCAGCCTGCCTGGCCTTCGTCGAGACCCAGTTGGCCGACGTCGCCACCAAACTCGACCGCGGGCACCTCATCGACGTGCTCCGCAAGACCGCCCGCAAGATGACACCCGCCGGTGCGGCCGCCATCGCGCTCATCCCGCTTGCGCCAGCCGAGCAGCAGTTGTTGGCCGACGCCCTCGGCGGCTGAGGCCGCCGACCAGCGGTCAGGCCAGCTTCTCGACGAAGCCTTCGAGCTGGCGCAGGTTGCGGCACTCGTACACCCCGTCGGTGTGCGTGCCGTATTCGCCGACGATCGAGTCGCCGGTGTTCCAGTAGCTCTTCGGCTCGGGGTTCAGCCAGTACACGTGGCGGGCCTTGGCGCGGATCTCCTTCACCACCCAGCTCTGGCTGGCGTGGTAGTTGTTGCGCGCGTCGCCCAGCAGCAGCACCGTGGTCTTGGGCCCCACGTCCTTGCCGTACTTCTCCCAGAACACCTCGAAGGCGTGGCCGTAGTCGCTGTGGCCGTCGACCCACACCACGTCGGCCTCGGTGTTCACCCGGTGGATGGCGTCCTGGATGTCTTCGGTGTTGCGGAAGAAGTCGGTCACCTCGTCGATGCCGTCGATGAACACGAACGAGCGCACCTTCGAGAACTGGTTCTGGATGGCGTACACCAGCATCAGCGTGAAGCGGGCGAACGCCGCCACCGAACCGCTGATGTCGGCCACCACCATCAGTTCGGGCTTGGCGGGCCGCGGGTACTTGAACTTCGGCTCGGCGGGCACACCGCCGTAGCTGAGCGAGTGGCGCACCGTGTTGCGGAAGTCGAGCGGGCCCTTGCGGCCGTGGCGGCGCTTGCGGGCCAGGCGGGCGGCCAACTTGCGGGTGAGCGGCCCCAGCGCCTTGCGAAGGTTCTGCATCTCGTCGCGCGAGGCGTGCATGAACTCGACGTCTTCGGGCAGCGGCTTGCGCAGCGTCTTGGCCATGGCCTCGGCTCCGCGGTCGGCGACGAGGCGGCGACGGATCTCGGCCTCGATCTCCTTCTTGAACTGCTCGATGCGGTCGTTGTACTCGTCGCGCTCGAGGCGCTCCTCGAGTTGCGTCAGTTCGCCGCCGACCTCCTCGCGGCTGGCGTCCATCAACTTGTCGAGCATGCCGTCGAGGTCGAGGTTGCGCAGCGTGCGGTACAGGTAATAGGTGCCGCCGACGGGGCGGCCCGGCTCCATGCCTGCGAAGCGCTGCACGGCCTGCTTGGCAAGGGCCCGCATCATCGCCTGGTCGCCGTTCATCAGCGCCTGCATCAGCATCTGCGCCATCTCTTCGGGCGTGAGCGAGTCCATCGACCCACCGGCGCCGCCGCGCCCGTCGCCCTGGCGCATCTGCTCTTGCATCTCGCGCCACATCTCGTCGATCGCGTCGTCGTCGCCCGGCTTGATCTTGTACTCGGGGCCACGCAGGCTGAAGTACACCTCGAACACGGTCTCGAACGAGCGCCAGTGCGCGTTGTTCTTCACCATCGTGGCCCCGAGGGCGTACTTGAACGCCTCGCGGTCCTCGATGGGGATGTGCTGCACAGCCTCCATCGCGTCGAGGTTCTCGGTGAGCGACACCGGGATCCCCGCATTGCGGAGTTCGGCAACGAAGCCGGCGAGCAGCTCGAGCATTACTTGTCGACCGAGAGCTCTTTCGCCGCCTTGGCGATGTCGGTCTGGTACTTCAGCAGGATGTGGAGGGTCTCCTTGGCCTGCTGGGCGTCGATGCTCTCCACGCCGAGCAGCACCAGGGTGCGGGCCCAGTCGATGGTCTCGCTCACCGACGGCGCCTTCTTCAGGTCGAGCTGACGGATGCTGCGCACGATGCGCGCGATCTGGTCGGCGAGGTTGGTCGACACACCCGGCACCTTGGTGAGCACGATCTCCTTCTCGCGCTCCATGTCGGGGTAGTCGACGTGCAGGAACAGGCAGCGGCGCTTCAGCGCCTCGCTGAGCTCGCGGGTGTTGTTCGAGGTGAGGAACACCAGCGGGATCTGCTTGGCGGTGATGGTGCCCAGTTCGGGGATGCTCACCTGGTACTCGGACAGGATCTCGAGCAGCAGCGCCTCGGTCTCCACCTCCACGCGGTCGACTTCGTCGATGAGCAGCACCACCGGCTCGGTGGAGCTGATCGCCTCGAGCAGCGGACGGGTGAGGAGGAACTCGTCGCTGAAGATGTCGTCGTGGACTTCGCTCCACGAGTCGCTGTTCTTGTCGGCCTGGATGCGCAGCAGCTGCTTCTTGTAGTTCCACTCGTACAGGGCCTTCGACTCGTCGAGGCCCTCGTAACACTGCAGGCGGATCAACCGCGCACCCAGCAGTTCGGCCGTGCTCTTGGCGAGCTGGGTCTTGCCGGTGCCGGCCGGACCCTCCACCAGGATCGGCTTACCCAATCGGTCGGCCAGGAACACGACACCGGAGATGCCGTCGTCGGCCAGATAGTTCACACCCTTCAGGCCATCGCGTACCTGCTGGACGTTCTCGAAACGCTCACCCATGCCCGGCACCCTATCCGCCCCCTTGACCGCGGGGTCAATCGAGCGCAGGCGCGTAGTGTTGGGGCGTGCGGAACTCGGTGGCCATGTGAGCAGCCTGCTGCGCAACAACGTCGTCGTCGCCTCGGGCACGCTGCTGTCGCGGCTCACCGGTCTGGCACGGGTGGCGGTGTTCGCGATGGTGATCGGCCAGACCGCGCTCGCCGACGCCTACAACGGTGCCAACAGTTCGCCGAATGCCATCTACGAACTGCTGCTCGGCGGTGTGCTGTCGGCATCGCTGGTGCCGATGTTCACCAAACAGGCCACCGACCGCGACGACCGGGCCACCACGGCCATCGTCAGCACTGCCGTGGTCGCCCTCACCGGTCTCACCACGTTGGCCGTCATCGCCGCGCCGTGGGTGTTCCGGCTGTTCTCCATCCGGGTGCACGCCGGCGTCGACCCCACCGAGTTCCGCGAGGCGGGCACCACGCTCGCCCGCATCTTCCTGTTCCAGATCTTCTTCTACGGCCTCACGGCACTCGCCGCCGCCCTGTTGCAGGCCCGCCGCCGCTTCTTCGCCGCCGCCTGGGCGCCGGTGCTGGCGAACGTGATCATCATCATCTCGCTGCTGCTGGTGTGGAACGAGTTCGACGGACGCGAACCACAGTTGGTGGAGGTGCTCAGCAACGACCGACTGGCCTGGACGCTGGGCCTCGGCGCCACCCTGGGCATCGCCGTCACGGCCCTGGCGCTGCTGCCGGCCCTACGCGCCGCCGAGGTGCCGATGGGGTTCAACCCCGAGTTCCGCCACCCCGCCGTGAAGCGGTTGCTGCGGATGAGCATCTGGACCTTCGGCTACGTGGTGGCCAACCAGTTGGCGATCATCGTGGTGCAGAACCTCGCCGAGCCCGGCAGCGGTGGGCCCGACGCCTACTCGAAGGCGTACATCTTCTTCGTGCTCCCCCACGGCCTGCTGGCCATGTTGATCGTCACCACCTTCACCCCCGAACTCGCCTCCAGCGTGAAGGCACGCGACCGGGCCGCCTTCACCGACCGGATGTCGCTCGGCCTGCGGCTGATCGCGCTGCTCACCGTGCCCGCCGCGGCAGGCATGTTCGTGCTGCGCCGACCGCTCATCGGCATGGCCCTGCAGCACGGCAACTTCACCGCAGCCGCGGCGTTGAACACCAGTCGCGCGCTCGGCGGGTTCGCTGTCGGCCTCGTCGGGTTCTCGCTGTACCTGTTCGCGCTGCGCGGCTTCTACGCACACGAGGACACCCGCACTCCGTTCGTCATCAACCTGTTCGAGAACATCGTCAACATCGTGCTGGCGTGGGTGCTGTACGAGCGGTTCGGGGTGCTCGGCCTCGGCCTGGCGTTCGCCATCGCCTATCTCGTCACCTCGGTGTGGTCGATGCAGGTGCTCAGCTACAAAGTGCGCGGCTTCCCGGTGGGTGGCACGCTGCGCCGTATCGCGCCGATGCTGCTGGCCGGTGTGGTGATGGCCGAGGTGATGTGGGTGGTGGCACGCGTCGTGGGCGGCAACGTCGGCCTGGCCGCACTCGCCCGCGTGGTCGTGGCCGGCACGGTGGGCGTGGCCACCTACATCGGTGTCCTCGTGCTGCTGCGGGTGCCCGAACTCGACCAGGTGCGCAGTCGCTTCGCAGCCAAGTTCGGCCGGTCGTGAGCGGAGCCCGACGGCTCAGACCAGCACGACGAGATCGTCGCGGTGCACCACTTCGTGGGCGATGCCCGGCTCGATCTCGGTGGTCCGCCGACCTCTGATCGACCGCAGCGTGGCCGCACCCGACAGCGCCATGCCCCGTGCCACCACGACGCCATCGGTACCGACGATCTCGACGATGGCATCGTTGTCGAAGTCGCCGCGCACGTCGACCACCCCGGCGGGCAGCAGCGACGAACCGCGCTCGACCAGAGCCCGGCGAGCGCCGTCGTCGATGACGACCGCACCTTCGGCCTGACTGGCGAAGCCGATCCACAACTTGCGTGCCGACAGTCGGTGGTCGTTGGGCATGAACGTGGTGCCCACGTCGAGGTCGGCGACCGCGTCGACGAGCACGTCGGGCCGGGCAGCCCGGGCGATGACCGCCCGCACACCGCTCCACGACGCCATGCGCGCCGCCGACAACTTCGACGCCATCCCGCCGCTGCCCCGGTTCGAGCCGGTGGAGCCGGCACTGACCGACAGCAGCGGGTCGTCGGCGGCCACGCGCGCCACCAGCGTTGCGGCGGGGTCGGTACGCGGGTCGGCGGTGTACAGACCGTCGATGTCGGTGAGCAGCACCAGCAGGTCGGCCGCCAGACTGTGGGCCACCAGCGCGGCGATGCGGTCGTTGTCGCCGTAGCGGATCTCGTCGCTGGCGATGGCGTCGTTCTCGTTCACGATCGGGATGCAGCCGAGTTCGAGCAGGCGCACCATCGTGTTGCGGGCGTGCAGGTACTGGTTGCGGTCGATGAAGTCGTGCGGTACCAGCAGCACCTGGGCTGCCACCACCCCACGTGCGCCGAGGCAGCGGTTGTACACCTCCATCAGGCGGCTCTGGCCGGCCGCCGAGAGCGCCTGGAGGGTGAGGGTGTCGGTGGGCCGGGCGCCGAGACCCAGCGCCGCCACACCGGCCGAGATGGCGCCACTGCTGACCAACACCACCTCGTGTCCGGCGCGGCGCAGGGTCGCCAACTGGGCACAGAGCGTGTCGATGACGCCCTCGTCGATGACGCCCAGCGGGTCGGTGAGCGACGACGTTCCGATCTTGGCGACGATTCTCATGACACTGGACTCATGACGCTGGCCTCACGACTCGGGCCTCAGGGCTGGTACTCGAAGCTGAACGAGGCGATCCACACGACGTCGCCCTCCGCAGCCCCGGCCTTGGCGAGCATCTTGGGCACACCGAGCCGCTCCAGTTGGTGGTCGATGTACGACATGGCTTCGGGGGTGGTGACGTCGTTGAGCGCCACCACCCGCTCCACCTGGCGGCCGACGAGACGGAACTCGTGGTCGCCGAGGCGCTCGACACGAGCACCCTCGACGTCGGGGCGGATGATGACGATGCCGGGCTCGTCGGGCTGGGCGGCGCGAGCCTGTGCCACGAGCGCGGCCAGGCGGCCCACCAGCGCGCGCACACCCTGCTGGGTGATGGCCGAGATCGACTCGCCGTCCCACGGGAACACGGCCATGTCGGCCTTGGTACCCACGGTGAGCCGGGGACGCTCGAGCAGGTCGGGCTGATAGTTGCCCAGTTCCTCGAGCAGGATGCGCTCTTGTTCCTCGGGCGGGGTGTCGTGGTCGGGAGCGAGGTCGACCATCATGCACAGCACCCGGGCCCGCTCGATGTGGCGCAGGAACTGGTGACCGAGCCCACGCCCTTCGCTGGCACCCTCGATGAGGCCGGGGATGTCGGCGACGACGAAGTTGGTGTCGTCGTCGATGCTGACCACACCGAGGTTCGGCTCGAGCGTGGTGAACGGGTAGTTGGCGATCTTCGGTCGTGCGGCCGAGATGACGCTGATGAGCGTGCTCTTGCCCACGTTGGGGAACCCCACGAGGGCGACGTCGGCCATCAGCTTCAGTTCGAGCTTCAGCCAGCGGTCTTCGCCGTGCTCGCCCTGCTCGGCGAAGCTGGGCGCCCGGCGCCGGTTCGACGCGAACTTGGCGTTGCCGCGGCCACCGCGGCCACCCTGGGCAGCACGCCACCGGTCGCCGTGGTGGGCCAGGTCGGCCAGCAGTTCGCCGGTGTACATGTCGTAGGCGATGGTGCCCTCGGGCACGTGCACCTCGAGCGCGTCGCCGCGCCGGCCGTGCATGTCTTTGCCCTTGCCGTGCACACCGTTCACGGCGCGACGGTGCGGATGGTCCTTGAACGCCAGCAGCGACGACACGTTGCGGTCGGCCACCAGCCACACGTCGCCACCGTCGCCACCGTCGCCACCGTTGGGTCCGCCGAATGCGACCGGACCCTCGCGACGGAACGACACGCAGCCCGCGCCACCGTCGCCGCCGCGCACATTCAGTTGGACTTCGTCGATGAAACCGCTCATAGGGACCTCGCGAGGCTACCGGTGGCACGCCACACCCATTCGTTACCCTGGGCATGTGACCACCGGGCCCGATCCACAGCACCTCGCCGAGATCGCCGAACGCGCCGAGCGCTGGGCCTCCACGATGGCCGGCCACCAGGCCGACGCAGGGGTGCGCCTCGCCCATGCCGATTCGTGGGCCGGCAGCGGTTCACCCGACCTGCTCGACCGCCGCACCCGCGAAGCAACCGAGCACCAGACCCTGGCCACGCTGGCCACCCGGTCGGCCGAGGCCGGCAACCGGGCGGTGGAGGAAGAGCCCGATCCGTGGCGTACGTGTTTCGAACGCGACCGCGACCGCATCCTCCACGCCGCCGCCTTCCGCCGCCTGGCTGGCAAGACGCAGGTATTCGTGTTCCCCGACGACCACCAGCGCACCCGGCTCACCCACGCGCTCGAGGTGGCCCAGGTGGCGGTGTCGGTGGCCCGGGTGCTGGGGTTGAACACCGCCCTCACCGAGGCCATCGCCCTGGGGCACGACTGCGGCCACGGCCCCGGTGGCCACGCCAGCGAAGACGCCCTCGGCATCTACGTCGAGGGCGGCTTCGACCATGCCCAGTGGGGCGCCGACGTCACGCTGGCCCCGCTCAACCTGTGCGTCGAAACGCTCGACGGCATCCGTAACCACTCGTGGAGCCGCCCGGCGCCGGCCACCCCCGAGGGCGAGGTGGTCAGTTGGGCCGACCGCATCGCCTACGTCTGCCACGACTTCGAAGATGCGGTTGCCTCCGGGGTCGTCACCGCCGAGATGTTGCCCGCCGTGGTGCGCGACCGCTGCGGTACACGACGCGCCCAGCAGATCGGCGCCTTCATCACCGGCATGATCGACGCCGCAGCGCAGTCGGGCCGCATCGGCATGACCGCACCGGTGGCCGAGGCGCTGGCGGCGTTCCGCAGTTTCAACTACGAACACGTCTACCTGCGACCGGCTTCACAGCATCAGGCAGCGGCGGTGGTGGCACTGCTGCGCGCCCTCGTCGAGCACTACGCCGACCGACCCAACCTCATTCCAGGCGTCCACTCGGTCGATGCGGGCAGCGCTGCGGCGCTGCATGCGGCCGTCGCCTACGTGGGCGGCATGACCGACCGGTTCGCCTGCCGCCAGGGCACAGCACTGCTCGGTTGGGGTCCGGACCGACTGCCCCGCGGCGTCGACCTCTACGGCTGACGCCGGTCAGGTCAGCCGCTGATGCGTTCGGCCACCACGGGGGCCGCCACGGCCGCCCGGCTCGCAACGCGATAGCTGGCCTGCACCATCGCCACCGCCTGCGCTGCCGACGCCTCGGTGCGGGCGTGCACCCGCGCCAGAGGCTCGCCCACGGCTACCGGCGTGCCCACGGCCACCAGGTCGGTGAGCCCGACGGCGTGGTCGACAGGGTCGGTGGGCCGCGTGCGCCCTCCGCCCAGCACCACGACGGCAAGGCCCACCTGGCGCGTGTCGATGCGGCCGACGGTGCCGGCTCGTAGCGCAGGCACCGGCACCTCGATCGGAGCTCGTTCGAGGTGCTTCCAGGGGCGGGTGAGCAGGTCGCCAGGGCCGCCCAGCGCCTTCACCATGCGGCCGAACCGTTCGGCCGCCGACCCGTCGGCGAGCGCCTGATCGAGGCGTTTCCGGGCCGCTGCCGGGGTGCGGACCAATCGGCCGAGCACCAGCATC
>JBEICS010000012.1:0-12026 GCA_040383925.1 Acidimicrobiaceae bacterium
GATTGATGGGGGTACATATGAATTCGTCCACCAGACGTGCCTCTGCACGTCTCCGCACGGCGCTGCTCGCAGTGCCGCTGCTGCTGGCAGTCACCGCCTGCGGCAGTGATGACGGTGACTCGGCAGCCACCACGGCAGCACCGGCAGGCACGGAGGCACCGGCCGAGACCGCTGCCCCAGCGCTCACCCGTAACGGCGAGCCCGGCACTGCGTGTGTGGGTGCCGGCGACGGCAAGGGCGAGCCGATCGTCATCGGCTCGCTGCAGACCGATGCGTCGCCCGCCGGTCAGTTCCCTGAGATCTCATCGGGTGCCGAGGCGTGCTTCGCGGCGATCAACGCCACCGGTGGCATCAACGGCCGCCCGATCGACTTCCAGAAGTGCAACGACAGCGCCGACCCGGTGCAGGGTGAGAAGTGCGCCCGCGACCTCATCGACGCCGGTGCCGTCGCCGTGATCGGCGGCATTTGCTTCTCGTGCTTCTCGGCGCCGATCGTCGACGTGCTCGGCAAGGCCGACGTGCCGTACATCGGCGGTCTGCCGGTGCTGCCGCCGGAGTATGCGCAGGAGAACTTCCTCGCCATCACGAACGCAGGAGGTAGCGCGGCCTTGTACGCCAATGCGGCCTACATCATGCAAGCCGCGGCCGAACAAGGTGTCGACGCCAACGTGGTGGAAGTGAACGCCAACGTCGGCGAGATCAACCCCACGCTCGAGAACCGCATCAAGCTGCTGGGTGGCAACTACATCGCCCGCATCGACTTCGACCCGGCGTCGGCCGACCTCGCCTCGGTGGCCCAGCAGGCCATCGACGAGAAGCCGAACTTCGTGTCGGTGCAGACCGACGGCCCCAACACGGTGAAGATCGTCACCAGCCTGCGCCAGCAGGGCTACGAGGGTGGCATCGTCATCCTCGGCACCGCCGCCGACCCGGCCTCGATCGCCGGTATGGGCGATGCAGCCGAGGGCGTCTACGTCGCCACCTTCTTCGACAACCTCGGTGGTGGCAGCGGCGCCGATGCGCTCAAGTTCCAGGCCGACATGAAGGCGGTCGGCGCCGACCCGATGGTGACCCTGTCGGCCACCGGCTATGCAGGTGCCTACGCCACGGCTGAGGCGCTGTTCGCCATCTCGGGCGACATCACCACCGCCAGCCTGCGCGAGTCGGTGCTGAAGCTCGACGGCATCAAGCCGCTGTTCGCCAACATGCTGTCGTACAAGAACGCCAACGACGACTTCCCCCGCACCTTCTACTTCACTGCCTACGGCAACGTGATCAAGGGCGGCAAGGTCGAGGCAACCGGCACGGTCTTCAACTTCTACACCGGCGAAGCCGTCAAGTAACCACTGGTAGACGTCGTCACCGATGCAAGAGCTACTTGCCTATGTGGTGCTGGGTCTGGGCCCAGGAGCGGTCAACGCGCTCCTGGGCCTCGGCCTTGTCACGATCTACCGCGGATCAGGAGTGCTGAACTTCGGCCACGCCGCAGTTGCGATGTACGTGGCCTTCGTGTTCCGCACCATTCGCCAGGAGTGGGAATGGCCGACACCGGTGGCGCTCGTGCTGGCGCTCGTCGTTGCTGCACTCCTCGGTCTGCTGATCCATCTGTTGGTGATGCACCCGTTGCGGCATGCGCCGACGCTCGCCCGTGTGACGGGTTCGCTCGGTGTGCTCCTGACGTTGTCGTCGCTCGCCTACTGGCAGTTCGGCAGCGGCACGTTCACCGTGAATCCGCTCACGCCCACCACACCGGTGACGATCTTCGGGGTCCGCGTGGGCTGGGACCGCATCTTGTTGGTGGTGGTCGCCGTGGCCCTCACCGCAGTGGTGTGGCTCGTGTACCAACGCACGCTGTTCGGCCTCGCCACTCGCGGCGCGGCCGAGAGCGAGAAGGGTGCGGCGGTGACGGGGTATTCGCAGGCTCGCCTCGCTGCCATCAACTGGATGATCGGCAGTGTGCTGGCCGGGGTGGGTGGCATCCTCATCACACCGATCGCTCGCCTCAACGCACTGCAGTTGTCGCTCCTCATCGCCCCGGCTCTGGCGGCCGCGCTGCTCGGCAGGTTCGAGAACCTCTGGATGGTGTTCGCCGGCGGCATGTTGCTGGGTGTGGGCGAAACGGTGATCGGCAAGTACCTGAACGGGGTGCGCGGTCTCACCGCCACGCTGCCGTTCCTGCTCATCGTGCTGGTGCTCGTGCTGAAAGGCAGCTCGCTGCCCCAGCGAGGTGAGTTGATATACGCCAACATGCCGCTTGCGCCACCGGTGCGCCGGACCGGCGTGAAGGTGGCGGTGTTCGCCGCCGTGTCGGTGGTGCTGCTGTACGTGCTGCCGTCGAGTTACTCGGCCGCCTACTCGATCGCGCTGATCGGCGGGGTCGTCATCTTGTCGCTCGTCGTCATCGTGGGTTGGGTGGGCCAGATCTCGCTGTGCCAGATCGCCTTCGCCGGTATCGGCGCCTATGCCACGGTGCGCGTCGCGAACCATCTGTCGATCGGCTTCCCGTTCTCGATCCTGCTCGGCGCGCTCGTCGCCGTGCCCGTGGGGGCGCTCGTCGGGCTCCCGGCGCTGCGTGTGCGTGGTGTGAACCTGGCCGTGGTCACCCTCGGCGCCGGTATCGCTTTCGAGCGCATGGTCTTCAACAACCCCACGTTCACCGGCGGCGAACAGGGGTCGGCAGTACCGCGCGGTGCCGAACTGTTCGGCATCGACCTCGACGGTCGCACCCAGCCGGCGAGATTCGGCATCGTGATCCTGATCTTCCTGTGCCTGTGCGTGCTGTTGGTGGCGAACCTGCGGCGCAGCGAGACCGGCCGCCGGATGCTCGCGGTGCGCGCCGACGAGACCGCCGCGGCAGCGAGCGGTATCAATGTCGCCAAGGTGAAGTTGCAGGCATTCGCGCTGTCGGCCTTCATCGCCGCCCTCGCGGGGGGCCTGATGGCCTATCGCGCCGGCCGAGTGTCGGAGGCAGGGTTCGTGGTGTTCCAGTCGATCAACTTCTTCTCGCTGGCCTACATCGGCGGTATCGCCACCATCGGCGGTGCGCTGGCGGGCACGCTGCTCGCCCCGGGTGCACCGGGCTCGCTGTGGCTGCGCAACGCCATCGGCTCCGACCAGGTGTCGCAGACGCTGTCGGGCGTGGGCCTGGTGGCCACCGTCATCACCCAACCCGACGGCGTGGCCAACATCGTGCGCAACGAACGCGAGAAGCGTCGCCTGAAGGCGGCCAAGGCAAGCCATGCCGCGGCTGCGGCGTCGGCCTCGGCGGCCGATTCATCACAGGCCGGGCGAACGTGACCACCGGATTGTCTGCCGTCGAGGTGACGGTGCGCTACGGGGCGAACACCGCGGTCGACGCTGTGTCGCTGGAGGTGGTGCCGGGGCAGATCGTCGGGCTCATCGGGCCGAACGGCGCGGGCAAGACGAGCTTCATCGACGCCATCACCGGCCTCACCCCGATGGCCAGCGGCAGGGTGCTGCTCGACGGCACCGACATCACCACCTGGCCCGCCCACCGACGGGCGGCGATCGGCGTGCGGCGCACCTTCCAGGCGCTCCGGCTGTTCGACGACCTCACCGTGAGCGAGAACCTCATCGTCGCCGCCGAGAGTTCGCGCCGCTTCGGGTTCCTGCGCGACCTCATCCGGCCGCGGCAGCCATCGGTGGCCATCGACCGGACGCTCGAACTGACGGGGCTGGTCGATCTCGCCGACGCGTTGCCCCGCGACCTGCCGGCCGGGACGCGCCGTCTGGTGGGCGTGGCCCGTGGCGTGGTGTCCAATCCCTCGGTGCTGCTGCTCGACGAACCGGCCGCTGGCCTCGACACCCACGAGACCGAGGAGCTGGGGCATGTGCTGCAGCGGTTGGCCGAAACCGGTGTGGGGATGCTGCTCGTCGAGCACGACACCGACTTGGTGTTCCGTGTGTCGACCCAGGTGGTCGCCATCGACTTCGGCGTGATGATCGCCTCGGGCCCCTCGGCCGAGGTCCGCCAGTCGCCCGCCGTCGTCGCCGCATATCTGGGCTTGCCGCTCGACGGGGAGGACTGATGGCACTGCTCGAAGTAGAAGGGCTGCGGGCCGGCTATCGCGGGCTCACCGTCGTGCGCGGGATCGACATCACCGTCGAGGCGGGTGAGGTGGTCGCACTGCTCGGTGCCAACGGGGCCGGGAAGTCGACGACGCTGCTCACCATCTCGGGCCTCGCCGAACAGCAAGGGGGCGATGTCCGTCTCGGCGGTGTCTCGCTCAGCAAGCAGCACGCCGCGGCGCGCGCCCGCGCCGGGCTGGCGCACGTCACCGAAGACCGCTCGCTGTTCACGAAGCTGACCACGCTCGAGAACCTTCGCCTGGGTGGCCACGGCGACCTGGCGCGGCTGGAGGAGTTGCTCGAGCTGCTGCCGCCGCTTCGGCCCCTGCTGAACCGCCAGAGCGGCAGTCTGTCGGGTGGCGAACAGCAGATGCTCGCCCTGGCTCGGGCACTGATGGCCGGGCCGAAGGTACTGCTCGTCGACGAGTTGTCGCTCGGTCTCGCGCCGCTCATCGTGCGGCGTCTGCTCGAGAACATCCGTCAGCTCGCCGACGGCGGGCTGGGAGTGCTGATGGTCGAACAACACGTCGAACAGGCGTTGCGGATCGCCGATCGGGTGATGGTGCTGGCGCGTGGGCGTGTCAGTTTTGAAGGTGCCGCTCGAGAGCTGGCAGGCCAGCGCGACCGCCTGGCTGCCGCCTATCTGGGCGCCGACGAGGAGACCGCATGACCATCATCACCCACGTCACCACGCACGACCTGCGGGCGCGTACCTCGCTCACGCTCGCCGGTTCCGACGCTGTGCACACCGACCCCGACTATTCGGCCGCATACGTGGTGCTGCACACCGACGGGGCCAATCAGGGCCACGGGATGACCTTCACCATCGGCCAGGGCAACGACCTGTGCTGTGCGGCCGTCGAACTGCTCGCGCCGCTCGTGACGGGCCGCCGCCTGTCCGACATCGTCGACGACATGGGCGCGTTCTGGCGGCAGGTCACCAACCATTCGCAACTGCGGTGGCTCGGCCCCGACAAAGGCGTGATGCACCTCGCCACAGCGGCGTTGGTGAACGCCGTGTGGGACCTGTGGGCCAAAGAGCGCGGGGTGCCGGTGTGGCAACTGGTGGCCGAGTTGTCGCCCGAGCAGTTCCTCGACTGCATCGACTTCCGTTACCTGCGCGATGTGTTGCCCCACGACCGGGCGCTCGACCTGCTGCGGCGACAGGAGCCGGGCAAGCAGCAGCGCCTTGCCGAGCTGCGTCGCGACGGCTACCCGGCCTACATCACCTCGGCCGGCTGGCTGGGCTACACCGAGCAACAGGTACGCGACCTGTGCCGCACCATGCGCGCCGATGGTTGGACCAGCTTCAAGACCAAGGTGGGCGTGAGCATCGAGAGCGACATCCGCCGCTGCGAGGTGATGCGCGAGGAACTGGGTGACGACATCCAGTTGATGGCCGACGCCAACCAGGTGTGGGAGGTGCCCGAGGCGATCGAGTGGATGAGCCACCTGCAGGGGTTCGGGTTGCGCTGGATCGAAGAACCCACCAGCCCCGACGACGTGCTCGGCCACGCTGCAATCCGACGTGGAGTGGCTCCCATCAAGGTGGCCACCGGCGAGCATGCAGCAAACCGGGTGATCTTCAAGCAGCTGATGCAGGCCGAGGCCATCGACTACTGCCAGGTCGACGCCTGCCGTATCGGTGGGCTGAACGAAGTGCTGGCCGTGCTGATGCTGGCCGCAGCGTTCGACGTGCCCGTGTGCCCGCACGCCGGCGGGATCGGCCTGTGCGAGTACGTGCAGCACATCTCGGTCATCGACTATCTGTGTGTGAGCGGCAGCCTGGCCGATCGCACCACCGAGTACGCCAGCCATCTGCACGAGCACTTCATCCATCCTGCGGTGGTGCGCGACGGCCGTTACGTCGTTCCCGAGGCTCCGGGCTACTCGATCGAGATGCACGCCGACTCGATCGCCGCACTCACCTACCCCACCGGGTCGGAATGGCGCGCGTGAGCCAATCCGCACCGGCCCCGACACCTGATTCCCCGAGGAGACATCCATGAACGCCCACGCCCTCGTCATCACCGCCCCTCACGAGATGGACCTGCAGCCGTTCGAGCTGCCGGCGCTCAAGAGCGATGATGTACTCATCCGCACCGAGTACAGCGGCGTCAGCCAGGGCACCGAGGTCGATGCCTACCGGGGCGCCCGGCCGGAACTGGTGTTCCCGACGGTCACCGGCTACCAGTCGATCGGTGTCATCGAGGCAGTCGGCGACGCCGTCAAGCACTTCGCTGTGGGCGACCGGGTGTTGTTCACCACATCGCGGCTTCCCGAGACCTTTCCGTTCACCTGGATGGCGGGTCATGTCTCGCACGCCGTCGCCTCGACATCGTCGCGTGCGCCACTGAAGGTTCCCGACGCCGTCGACCCCGTCGAGGCGGCACTCACGGCCATGGTGGCGGTCAGCCTCGGTGGCATCCAGCAGATCCGCGTCGAGCTGGGTGATGTGGTGCTGGTGAGTGGCCAAGGGCTCATCGGTCAGGCAGCCGCTCAGTTGGCACGCAGCCGCGGTGCCGTGGTGGTGAGCACCGACATCAGTACGACGCGCTCGGATCTCAGCCGGGCGCACAGCGCCGACATCGCGTTGAACCCTGCCAGCGACGATGTCGACGCCGTGCTGCGCGAACTCGCTCCGAACGGTGTCGACGTGGTGATCGAGACGACCGGTCGCGCCGATCAGTTCGCCCCGAGCGTCGATCGCATCCGCACCCAGGGGACGATCCTGTTGCAGGGCTACTACAAGCAGCACATCGACATCGACTTCCACCCCACCCACATCAAGAAGCCGACCATCGCTGCGGCGTGCGGTTTCGGCGACATGCGCCTGGCGATGTCGCTCCTCCGCTGGGGAAAGGTGGGCATGCGTCCACTCATCACCCACCTCGTTCCACCTGCCGATGGCCCTGCCCTGTTTGCCAAGATGGAAGCTGCGGATCCCGACATCCTGGGAGTCGTGTTCGACTGGACGCAGCTGGGTGCATGAACTCGAGGGGAACCGATGGCGGTGAGTGAGGGAGCCAGGGCACGAACCGAGGTCGCCGGTCACGACGAACGGTCGCTGGTCCCTGCCGTCACTCGTGCCGTCGCCATCCTCGACCTGGTGTCGGCGCAACGCTCACCGATCGGCATCAGCGAGATCGCCCGGCAGCTGCGGTTCCCGAAGTCGTCGGTCGCCAACATCTGCTCCACCCTGGTCGACACCGGGATGATGCGGCTCATCGACGGCGGTTTCCGCCTCGGCCCGATGCTCGCCCAACTCGGTACCGCGTATCTGTCGGGGATCGACCAGGTGCGCCTGTTCCAGGAGGCTTGCGCCGATCTGGTGGTGTGCCGCGACGACACGGTGCAGCTCGCCACCCTCACCGACGGCCTCGAGGTGATCTATCTCGCCAAGCGTGAAGGTGTGAACCCGGTACGGCTGGCGTCGGCCCCGGGTCGCTCGCTGCCTGCCAACTGCACCGGCACCGGTAAGGCCATGCTCGCTGCGCTCGACTCCGACGACGTGGAGCGGCGGCTGGCCGATGCCGGGCCGTTGTCGAAGCTCACCGCGCACTCGATCGGCGATCGCCGTCGTCTGGTGGCCGAGCTCGGGAGGATCCGCATGCGGGGCTACGCCCTCGACCAGGAAGAGGTAATCGAAGGCGTGGTCTGCGTGGCGGTGGCAGTGCCGGGGTTGCGTGTCGACGGGCAGCCGTTGGCGGTGAGCGTGACGATGTTGAAGCCCCGGGCCACCGAGACGATGGTGCGCAAGGTCGCCGCCGAACTGGCGATGGTGGTCGACGAGATCTCGCACGGGCTCGGCATGACCACGCGTCCGGCCGCTGTCGCCCGATGAGCATCGACATCGCTGCGCCGCGACCACTCGGTTCACGAGGGTCGGCGGTCACGTCGCTCGGGCTCGGATGCGCACCGCTGGGCAACCTGTTCACAGCGGTGAGCGACGACGACGCAGCAGCCACTGTCGATGCGGCATGGGATGCGGGAGTGCGGTTCTTCGACACGGCCCCGCTGTACGGCAACGGCTTGTCGGAGCGGCGCCTCGGCGCGGCCCTGGCGAAGCGACCGCGTGACGAGTTCGTGTTGAGCACCAAGGTGGGTCGCCTGCTGCGTGAGCCGCCCCCGGGGACGGTGCTCGACACGATCTTCGTCGACGCACCGAACCTCGACCCGGTGTTCGCCTACTCGCGCGACGCCGTGCTGCGATCCATCGCTGAGAGCCTCACCCGCCTCGGCCTCGACCGGATCGACGTGGTGCACGTGCACGACCCCGATGACCATGAGCACGAGGCGCTCACCGGCGCGTTCCCCACGTTGATCGAGTTACGTGATCAGGGCGTGATCGGTGCCGTGGGGTGCGGGATGAACCAGTGGCAGATGCTCGACCGGTTCGTCGACCGGGTCGACCTCGACTGCGTACTGCTGGCCGGCCGCTACAGCCTGCTCGATCGCAGCGGTGCCGACGTGCTGCTGCCGCACTGCGCCGAGCGAGGCGTGGGTGTGGTGGTGGGCGGGGTGTTCAACAGCGGCCTGCTCGCCGACCCCGAGCACAACACCACCTACGACTACGCCAGCGCTCCCGCTGCGCTGGTGGCGCGGGCGCGGGTGATGGCGCAGGCGTGTGGCGAACGGGGCGTGTCGCTCACCGCGGCGGCACTGCAGTTTTCGTTGCGGCACCCAGCAGTGAGTGCCGTGGTGGTGGGCGCGCGTTCGGCCGCCGAGGTGCGGGCCGACGTCGCCGCCGCAGCGGCGCCGATACCCGACGACCTCTGGGACACCCTCGCCGCACTCTGAGCCGGTGCCGGCCGACCCGTCGCCGGGCTCGCACGCCGTCGGACCGGGCACGCACGGCCCGGGCAGTGTGGCTCCATCGCATGTGTCCGAAGGCCTTGCGCGGAGCGCCGATACCGGGCACTCGGCGCTATCTCGATACGACGCCGAGATCCCTGACCAACCGACGAAGGGGGCGCATCTCGCCGAGGTTCTTCGTCATCTCCATCGAAGCCCAGCCGAGCACGTGCGCAAACGGGCGCCCGTCGGTGTAGGGAAAGCGGGTGAGCTCGTTCGATCACAGGTTGTCGTCAGTCAGTCCCGCAACGAACGTCGTCCATTCCGACCACAGCTCTCGGATCCGTCGGACCGATTGAGGGCCGGGCCATTCGACGTCTTCCGACGCTCGCAGCGACGCACCCCGACACGCCGCAAGGAGGGTCTCCAGCCACCAAACCGGGTGCCACATGGTCCAACCGAGACTCGGCACGGGGACGTCCGGTGGCTCCTCGGCGAGTACCTCGTCGGCGAGCTCGAGAAGGATGAGGACCTGACGGTCGAGCACTGCGGGTGTCCGGTCCGCACAAGCGTCTAGTAGAGTAGACGGATGACGGGCAGAGATGTGCTCAAACTGATCGAGCGGGCAGGGTGTGCTCCGCTCCGCCAGCGTGGTTCTCACGTGATGGTCCGCTGCCCTGGTGGCTGCCAGACCGTGATCCCCGTCCACCGAGGGCAGGACATCCCGACCGGAACACTCCGATCGATCGAACGGGCCCTCGAACCCTGCCTCGGGAAAGGATGGCTTCGATGACCTCATCCAAGACGTACACCGCGATCTACGACTACGACACCGACGACCACGCCTGGAACGTCCGCATCAAGGGCATCAACGGCTGCCAGACCTACGGGCGAAGCCTCCGCCAAGCCCAGAGCAGGATCCGCGAAGCACTTGCGCTCTGGCTCGACGTCGCTCCGGCCGACCTGTCGATTCGCGACCGCTTCCCCGCCTCCCTCGCCTCGGTTGCCGACGACGTGGTTCGTGCACGAACCGCGGCCGAGCGAGCAGGAGTCAAAGCGCAACAGCAGACCATGGAAGCGGTGCGTGCGCTCACCGTTCTCGGGCTCAGCCGACGAGACGCCGCAGAACTCCTCGGCCTGTCACACCAACGAGTCCACCAACTCCTCGAAGCTGGCTGACAACGCCGAACCGCCGATAGGTCGCGATCGATGACGGGCTGGCGTTCGTCGAGGTCAGACGATCTCGTGTCCTGCGGCGCGCAACCGTCCGGCCAGATGGGCGATGTGGGCCGGTCCCACCTCGCAACAGCCCCCCACGATCGTCGCCCCCATGTCGACCCAGGCCAGTGCGAAATCGCCGTACTTCTCGGGCGTCAGGTCCTCGCGATGGGTCAGTTCCTTCACCGTCGGTGCGTCCTTCAAGAAGTTGTCGCTGATGTGCGTGAACCCGTTGGCGTAGGCCCCGAACGGCAGACCCAGCCTGCGCAGCTCACCCAGGGCCGCCGCCATCGCCTCGGGGACCGAGCAATTGGCCAGCACCGCCGTCACGGGATACCGCGCGACGACCCCGGCCAGATCAGCGACAGGCTCGCCTGAGCGCAACTTCGTCCCGTCCTGATCATCGACCGAAACCGACAGCCAGATCGGCTTGCCCGACACCTGCGCCCCCTGTGCCACGGCCTCGGCCATCGCCAAGGAAGCCATCGTCTCGCACAGGATCATGTCGACATGCGGCCCCAGGATCCGCGCCACCTCGGCGTACTTCGGCGCGGCGACCTCCACCGGATCGGCCAGATCGGGTCGGTAACTCGCCTTCAGCGGCCCGATCGACCCAGCGATCCGCGCCGCCCGCGTGCCGCGCGCCTCATGCGCTTCGACCAACGCCCGCAGGTGGAGCGCGTGGAACAGGTGGTCCAGATCGAACCGCTCCAACCGGTCGTGGTGGGTGGCATAGGTGTTGGTCGTCGCCACCGTTGCGCCTGCGGCGAAGTAGTCCTCATGGATCGCCCGCACCATGCCGGGATGATCGATCATCACCCGTGTCGCCCACAGCGACGTCGGCTCGTCGCCCGAGCGTGCCACGAGCTCTTGCCCCATGCCTCCGTCCAGAAGCGTGATCTTCTTCATCGTCGTCTCCCTCTGCGCGCCGCTGCGGCGCGACCTGCAAGGCCAGGGCCTTGCACTCGTGTGGCGAGCCTTCCAGACCGTACTCATCGCCCTCCACCGCAACGAAGAGGCGCGGCGACAACCGCCCGTGGAACGGCACCCACGCTCTAAGGTCGAGTCATGCGAGCGGTGGTGCCCGAAGACGGTGCAGTGGTGGTCGTCGACATCGACACGCCACCGGCCGGCCCCACCCGGGTGCAGGTGGCCGAGGCCGGCATCTGCGGCAGCGACCACCACATGGTGGCTGCCGGGCTGCGCGGGTTCGCGCTGGGGCACGAGTTCGGCGGCTACCTGCCCGACGGGCGGTTGGTTGCAGTACGCCCCACGGGCGAGTGCGGCACCTGCGTGCCCTGCAGCACTGGCGTGCAGAACGGGTGCCGCCTCAGTTGGAGCACCGCCTACGGCGTGGCCGTGAACGGTGGCCTGGCCGAGTTCGTCGAGGTCGATCCGCAGCGGGTGTACCCCATGGCGGCCGGTGCCCGCGAGACCGACGCGGCGTTGGTGGAGCCGCTGGCCATCGCCTGGCACGGTGTGCGTCGGGCGACGGTGCAGCCGGGCAGCACCGCCCTGGTGGTGGGCGCTGGGTCGATCGGGCTGCTCACCGTCGTCGCGCTGCGAGCCCGGGGTGTCGACGCCCACATCGTCGCCCGCCACCCGCACCAGATCGCTGCCGCCGAAGCGTTGGGCGCGCACGTGGTCGATCGCCCGCTCGACTCCGCCTACCCGGTGGTGTTCGACGCGGTGTGCACGCAGCAGACCGTCGACGCCTGCTTCGCCGCGGCGCAGCCCGGTGGCACGGTGCTCGAGTTCGGCATGATCTGGGGACCGGTGCACATGAGCAACACGATGCTGTTCAAAGAGGTGGCCCTGGTGCCGGCAATGGGCTACTCGCACGCCGACGACCACGACGACTTCCGCGAGGCCGCCGACCTGCTGGCCGCCAACCACTCGGTGGCCGACATGCTGGTGACCCACAC
>JBEICS010000013.1:0-11781 GCA_040383925.1 Acidimicrobiaceae bacterium
AGGCGCTGGGCTACAACCTGTTCACACCGCTCGCCCTCGTGGGCATCGTGGTGGTCTGGGCCGCCTGGGCGATGCGCTGTTGGGGCCGACCGGTGCGCAACCCGGTCGAGCGCATGCCCGAGCGATGGAGCCAGGTGCTGCTCGTGGTGGTACTCGTCTACGGAGTGCTGCGGAACCTTCCGTTCGCACCCTTCCGCTCACTCGCCCCCTGACGCGCAACCAGCGCAGCGCGCTCAGCCTGGCGGCAGCGTGGTCGTGGGCGCGGCAGTGGTGGTGGGTGCCGCCGTGGTGGTGGGGGCCGTCGTCGTCGATGGCGCTGCCGTCGTCGTGGTCGACCGCGGCACCGTGGTGCTGGTGGTGGTCGATCGTGGCACCGTCGAGGTCGTGCTCGACCGCGGCACCGTCGTGGTGGTCGCACGAGGCACCGTGGTGCTCGTGGTGGTGGTGGGGAACCCGGGGATACCACCGGTGTCGTCGATGAACACCTGGTCGAGGCATCGACCCTTGCCGCTGTCGGCAGGGGCCTGGCCGAAGCGCTGCGCCAGCAACATCGCCAGCGAGAGCCGGCCCATGTCGCTGGGATGGATCAGGTCGTCGACCAGCAGAGTGGGATCGTTCGCGGTAGCAGCGGCCCAGTCGACGATGGTGACGTTCGCGTAGGTGTCGTCGAGGGCACGGAGCACCTCGTTCACCTCGACCATCTCTGCGTCGCGTTCACTGACGGTGACCAGCACCACGGGGCGGTCACCGAACCGGTTGATCAGTCGGTTCATCTGCTTGAAGTACTGCAGGTCGTCGCGGTTGTAGTTGGTGCCGAGGAAGATGACGACAGCGTCCCAGTCCTGTTCGAGCATCTTGTCGGCGACGATGAGTCCGAAGTCGATGAACCGGCTGACCTCAGCCTCGATCTCCACCCGCCACCCGAGCGGAGTCATCAACTCGCAGACCTCGTTGCCGTAGCGCTTCGAGGCCGATGCCAGGATCGAGTCGCCGATCATCAGCACCCGGTTCCCGGTCAGCACCTCGCCCAGTTGCGCGGTCGGTTCAGGCGGCACGGTGCTGCTGGTGGACGCCGGTCCGATCGTGGTGGAGGTGGTGCTGATGGGCAGCGCCACGGTCGACAGCACGGGTGGCAGCGGCCCCACTCCGGCAGTCGACGCGACGACCGACGTGGAGGGTGCAGCGCTGTCGTCGTCGCCACCGACGGCCGCGCAGGCCACCAGTACGACAGCGCACAGCGCTGCCACCATCTCGCGTCGAACCGTCATGAGCGTCCTATTCGACCCAACGGGCCGACCGGAAGCAAGTCACCTCCGATGTGTCGTCGGCGACACCCGACGTCAGGAGTTGCGCGACTTCAGCTCGTCGCGGATCTCGGTGAGCAGGTCGACCTGGCTGGGTCCGGCTGTGGAGAGGTCGCGCTTGGTGGCTGCCCGATAGAACTTCACCAGGCCGAACACGGCGAGCGCGGTGAGCACGAAGACCACGACCTGGTTGACGAACGATCCCCACTTCACCGTCTCGTAGGCCTTGCCGGCGATACCCGTGCAGTCCTGCTTGCCGGTGGGCGTGCCGTCGGGACCGAGGATGTCCTCGCACTTCACCATCAGGCCGATGATGCCCATCACGATGTCGTTGACGAACGAGTCGATCAACGCCTTGATGGCGACGCCCATGATGAACGCAACGGCGATGGTCATCAGATCGCCCGTGATGATGAAGTCCTTGAACTCTTGGATGAGGCCCTTCTTCGGCTCCTCGACTGTGTCTGCCATGCGGTGACGCCCCCTGCTCGTGGTTTCGGCGCCGAAGTATGACACGGCCGACCCGACCCGCTGACCACCCCGAACGGGTGAACGGCGCAGGGACGAGTCGGTAGCGTCGTGGGCGATGACGGCCCCGTACGACCTGGTGATCGTCGGCCTCGGTTCGGCCGGCCTGGCCGCAGCCGAGATGGCTGCCGGCCTGGAACTGCGCGTCGCCGCCATCGAACGCGACCGGCCCGGCGGGCACCGCCTCTGGAGCGGCGACGTGCCCGTGGCTGCCCTGGCCGCCACCGCCCGCGCTGCGCATGCGATGCGCCATGCCGATCACCTCGGCCTCCGGTCAACCGAGCCCTCCGTCGACCTGGCGGTGGTGTGGCGTCGGGTACGCGCCGTGCAGGCCGGCATCGCAGCGCAGAACGCCGCGCTCGACCGGCTGCGCGATCTCGGGGTCGACGTGTTCACGGGCACGGGCCGGGCCGCTGCCACCGCTGATGCCGGCTCCGGCGAGGGCGCAGCGGCGGTGACGATCACCGCACCCGACGGCGACGAAGCGCCCGACCACACCGTGTCGGGACGGTTCGTGCTGTGGTGCACCGGCAGTCGCCCCACGTTGCCGCGCATCGCCGGGCTGGCCGACACCGCGCACCACACCGTCGAGACGTTCTTCCACCTCGACCATCCGCCGGCGTCGATGGTGGTGCTCGGCTCGGGCGCGCACGCCGTGTCGCTCGCCCAGTCGCTGCAGCGACTCGGCATCGCCACCACGCTGGTGGCCGAGGCACCCCGCCTGCTCCCCCACGACGAGCCGACGCTCGCCGCCCAACTCACCGCGCACCTCGTACGCGAGGGCGTGTCGGTGGAGGCCGACACCTGGGTCGACTCGGTCGCACCGGTCGGCGACAGCGACACCCGTGTCCGAGTGGTGCTCGACGACGACCGCGAGGTGGTGACCGGCGGACTACTGGTGGTGGCGGGCCGCACACCCTGCACCGACGAGTCGGGCATCGCCACCGGTGCCGACGGCCTCGACGTCGACGTGCGGGGCCGATCGGCAGTGCGCACCGTCTACGCCGCCGGCTCGGTCACCGGACACCATCACCATCCACATGCGTCGGTCCACGAGGCGCTGAGGGCCGTGCGCGACATGTTCCTGCCCGGCCGTCCAGCGGCCGACGACCTGGTGCCCACCTGCACCCTCACTGAACCCGCTCTCGCCCGGGTGGGCCTCACCGGCGCCGAGGCCGACACGCTGCACGGCGACGACGCCGATGTGTGGACGATGAGCCTCGACCACCTCGACCGCGCCCGTGCCGACGGCTCGCCCGAGGGTGCGCTCGTGGTGGTGACGGCGAACGAACGAGTGGTCGGCGCCCATCTGCTGGCCCCGGGGGCCGGCGAGGCGATCCATGAACTCGCGCTGGCGGTGCGCCACGGCATGAAGCTCGCCGACATCGCCGCGCTGGTGCACGTCCCCACGACGGTGGCGGCGGGTATCGGCCGCCTGGCGGTCGATTCGGGCATCGAGCGCGTGCAGCGATATCGATGGCTGCTGCGCCGAACCTGAGCCCGCGCTCTGGCAACATCGTGTCGTGAGGCGAGCCCGATGACCCCCCGCAGCCGAGGCGCGGGCCGACGCAGTGCCACCCTTGCCCTGATGGCAGGCCTGCTGCTGGTACCGGCCGCCTGCACGGTGAACCAGGCCACCACCCCCACGTCGATGGTGCCGCTCATCCCGCCCGACCAACTGCCCATCACCACGATGGCCGCCACCACCACGACGGCTCCGAGCAGTGATCCGGACGATCCACTGCTCGTGGCCCTCCCCCAGAGCGACTGTGCCTACGCCGACGCACCAGCCGAGAGCGAACTCACCTTCGTGTTCGGCAATCGACTGTTCGGCACCACGTTCGACGCGGCAACGGTGCGGTGTCTGACTGAACTCGAGCCCACCCAGCGCGGGGCGATGCGCTGGTCGCCCGTCGCCAACCGGGCGCTTCTGAACCCGGGCACCGTGTTCGATGTCGGCGGCATCCGGTCGAGTGGATTCGATCCGACCACCACCCGCCTGGTGTGGGAGTACCCCGTAGGCGATGCGCTCATCGCACCCACTCCGTCGAGCAAGACGTTGGTGAGGCGCAGCGCCATCGACGGTGGCCAGCGCACCGAGATCACGTTCCTGCCGCGCACCTGGCTGGTCGCATCGCATCCGTCGGGGCAGGCGCTGCTGGCCGTGGGCCGCACCGCCGACGAGGTGACCGGTCTGTTCGCCGCAGGCCCGACCGGGCAGGACGGCAGACCGCTGCTGTTCATCGCCGGCGACCGCACGGTGCAGGAGCTGACCATCGACCCGTCGGGCCGCTCGGCGTATCTCATCAGCACCCGTGGCGACTCGTTCTCGCTGCACCGCCTGTCGCTGACCGATCTCGTCCTCAGCGAGGTGTCGTCGACCCCCATCCCGCTGCTGCAGGTGACCCCGGGCCCGACGGCCTCGGCCGTCGCCTGGAAGAGCGGTCTGTGCAACAGCATCACCGACACCTGGGTGTTCGACGAGCGGATCGGCAGCGCGGTCGTTGCCGGCGCCGGCACACCGCTGGAGGGTCTGTCGGTGGCACCCCTCGGCTGGCTCGATGCCACTCGCCTGGTGGTGACGGCACGCACCTTGGGCTGCGACGGGCCGGCCGATGTGTGGACCTGGAACCTGCTCGACGGCTCGGCAACGCTGCTGGTGAAGAGCATCGAACTGCCTGCTCTGCGCCAACTGCAGCCCCAGGCGACGATGCCGGTGATCGACCCGGTCGCGGCGCCGCCGGCGCTCTAGGCCGACGATCGACCCGGTGCGCTAGGCCTGCGCCTCGTCGAGATCCTCGAAACGGTCGATGCGGCGCAACGACGGGAATGCGGCGCCCCATCCCACCACGATGAAGAGCGTGGCGATGCCGCCGCCGACGACTGTGGCCGGGGTACCGACCGCTTGCGCCACCACGCCGCTCTCGAACGCGCCCAGTTCGTTCGAGGCGCCGATGAAGACGTTCTCGACCGCGAGCACTCGGCCGCGCTTCTCGTCGGGCGTGACGAGCGGAACCAGCGAGCTGCGGATGAACACGCTCACCATGTCGGCTGCGGCGAGCACGATCAGACTCAGGAACGCCACCGTGTAACTGTGGGTGAGGCCGAGCACGATGGTGGCCAGACCGAAGATCGCGACCGAAACGAGCAGCGTGACGCCCACACGGCGCTGCACCGGCCGCACCGCCAGAGCGACAGCCATCGCCGCCGCACCGATACCGGGTGCGGCACGCAGCCAGCCGTAGGCGATGTCGCCCACCCCGAGTTGTTCCTCGGCGATGACCGGCAGCAGCGCCACGGCACCGCCGAACAGCACGGCGAACAGGTCGAGCGAGATGGCGGCCAGCAGCACCGGAGTGCGCCGGATGAAGCGCAGTCCCTCCATCGCAGAGCGCAGGCTCGGGCGCTGGTCGGCCGGCGGCGGTTCGGGAACCCTCAGGAACTGCAGACGGAACAAGCCGAGCCACCCGATGAAGATGAGCAGCGCCGAGCCGGCATACGCCACCCACGGATCGATCCAGTACAGGAAACCCGACGCCGCCGGCCCGACGATGATGGCTGCGGTCCAGGTGGCCGAGAACAGCGCGATGGTGCGCGGCAGACCGCCCTCTGGCGCCACCATCGGCGGCATCGCCCGCAGCGCCGGCGCCTGGAAGGCCCGGGCGATGCCGTACAGGAAGGCGATGACGAACAGCGGGAACGGCTTGGTGGGGTTCGTGAGCGCATAGGCCATCAGCGCCAGCGAGCCGATGAGTTCGCCACCCACGGCGAGGATGCCCACGCGGCGTCGGTCGAAGCGGTCGGCGACGGCCCCCGTGACGAGGACGAGCAGGATCGCCGGCAGGAACTCGGCCAGGCCGATGAACCCGATGTCGGCCTCGCGGCCCGTGATGTCGAACACCTGCTTCAACAGCGCTGCCGCCTGCAGCGACACCCCGCAGTAGAGGACGAAGTTGCACACCAGTAGGCGCCGCACCGGGACCGATCGCCACAGGTCGGCGAGGGAGTACTCGGGGCTCGGGTCGGCGGTCTGGGTGTTCACGACGGATCGGCACGCTACTCGCAGCGTGCTACAACCGCCCCATGACATCACTCGCCGACGACACCCGCTGGCTCGACGCCACCGATCAGGCCGCTCTCGTGCACAACGGCGCGGTGAGCGCCGGCGACCTGCTCGAGGCAGCCATCGAACGAATCGAGGCAATCGACCCGGCGCTCAACGCGGTGAACCTCCGCTGGTTCGACCACGCTCGTGAGGTGGCGGCCGGGGCCCTGCCCGATGGTCCGTTCCGTGGCGTGCCCTTCCTGCTGAAGGACCTGTGGGCGGCCTTCGACGGACAGCCGCTGAGCAACGGCAACAAGGCGCTGCGCGCCGCGGGTTACCGCGCCGATTTCGACACCACGCTCGTCGCCCGCTTCAAGGCGGCGGGGCTGGTCATCGCCGGGCGCACCAACAGTCCCGAGTTCGGGGCGCTGCCCACCACCGAGCCCGAGGCGTGGGGACCCACCCGCAACCCGTGGAACACCGATCATTCGCCCGGCGGGTCGAGTGGCGGGTCGGCCGCAGCCGTGGCAGCCGGCATGGTGCCGTTCGCCCACGCCAGCGACGGCGGCGGCTCCATCCGCATCCCCGCTGCATGCTGCGGACTGGTGGGGCTGAAGACCTCGCAGGGGCGCATCACCCTCGGTCCAGCGCGTGACGAGAGCAACCTCGGCGTCGAGTTCTGCGTCAGCCGCAGTGTGCGCGACAGCGCGGCCCTGCTCGACGCGGTGCACGGCCCGGGAGTGGGCGACACGGTCATCGCGCCCGTGCCGGCCCGGCCGTACGTCGACGAGGTCGGTGCCGACCCCGGCTCGCTGCGCATCGGCCTGCTCGACCACCACCCCTTCGGCCACGCCGTCCACGCCGACTGCGCCGCTGCGGTGAACGAGGTGGGCCTGCTGCTGGAAGGCCTGGGGCACCGGGTGGAGCGCGACTACCCGTCGGCGATGGCCAACCCCGAGTTCTCGCGGCGCTTCGGTGCGCTGTGGAGCACCAACATGGGCATGGCGATCGAGCGCATCAGCGAGCAGTTGGGACGCGAGATCACGGTCGACGACGTCGAGTTGCACGACTGGGCGCAGGCGCAGTTCGCCCGCCAGTTCAGCGCAACCGACTACGCCAAGGCCATGGCCGCCAACGTGGCGTTCCGCCGCGCCGTGCAGCAGTGGTGGGCCGGCGAGCAGGGCAAGGGCGCCTTCGACCTGCTGCTCACCCCCACCCTCGCCGAGCCGCCCACGCGCATCGGTGAGTTCGCCAACGATCCCGACAGCCCGATGGCGCCGCTGGTACGCGCCAGTGGGTACGTGGCGTTCACACCTCAGTTCAACTCGAGCGGTCAGCCCGCCATCAACCTGCCCATCGTGTGGAACGCCGCGGGCCTGCCCATCGGGGTGCAGCTCGTGGCCGCCTATGGCCGCGAGGACGTGCTGTTCCGTGTCGCCGCGCAACTCGAGCAGGCCCGTCCGTGGGCCCACCGCCGTCCGGCGATCTGACTCGCCAGCCGGGACGACCGGGCCGACCTAGCGGGCGATCCAGCCCCCGTCGACGATGACGTTCTGGCCGGTCATGAACGAGCCTGCGGGCGTGGCGAGCAGCAGCAGCGCACCGTCGAGTTCGTGCTCGGCGCCCATGCGCGGGATGGGTGAGTTCGCACGGATGAACTGCTGGCTGCCCTCGTCGCTGTCCATCCCCGCCGTCATCTCCGACGGGAACCAGCCCGGGCACAGCGCGTTCACGCGCACGCCCTTGCGGGCCCACTGCAGCGCCATCTCACGGGTGAGGTTCACGACCGCACCCTTGCTGGCGCAGTAGTGGGCCTGCTTGATGGGGGTGGACCCGACATGGCCCAGGATCGACGCGATGTTCACGATGCTGCCGCCGCCGTTGGCGATCATCGACGGTGAGCTCAGCTTCGACAGGTGCCACAGCGCGGTGACGTTCAGCTCCATCGCCTGACGGAAGGTGTCGAGGTCTTCCTCCTCGATCGACACCTTGTGGCCGATACCGGCGTTGTTCACCAGCACGTCGATTCGACCGTAAGCGGCCAGGGTGTCGGCGACGACGCGTTCGCGGTCGGCCGCCACCCCGAGGTCGGCGGCGATGGGCAGCGAACCGGGCAGTTCAACTGCCAGCGCAGCCAACCGCTCGGCGCGCCGGGCCACCAGCACCACCCGGGCGCCGACCGCGTGCAGCACGCGAGCGAAGCGGTCGCCCAGCCCCGACGACGCCCCGGTGACGACGGCCACCTTGCCGTCGAGGCGGAACAGCGCGAGCGGGTCGAGCAGGTCGGCGGTACGGGCGACAGGGTCATTCGTCATGGGCCGACAGTACCGATCGCCCCACCACCCCGCCTCGTTGTGTTGCTCTTCGATGACATCGGTTCCATCTGCATGAAATGTTCGACCCTCGCGGAACCATTCGCCTCTGAGCGGCGTTGTATGAGCGTCGGTGCGGCTGACCGAAGGGAGGCAGGGACGATGAACGAACACACAGATCACGTCTCCACCGATTGGCGCGCCATCGTGATGCTGGGGGTGGTGGCCAGCATCGTGGCCGCACTCAGCGCCGTGGCACTGGCCGCTGTGCTGTCGGAGACCACCATCGTCGTCGGCGTCATCGTCGCCGCCACGCTGGCGAGTTGGTTCCAACTCGAACACGGCTCACGCCCCGTCACCCGACACTGACGATGTGACACGATGCGTCGCATGAGCGATGCATCGTCTCCCTCTCCACTGGTCGTGCTGGTGCACGGCGCCTGGCACGGCGCGTGGTGCTACGCCGCGCTGCAGGCCGAACTCGACCAGCGCGGCATCGCGTCGTTGGCCATCGACCTTCCGGGCCACGGCGCGTCCACGCTGCCGCTGGGCGACCTGCACGGCGATGCCCAGCACGTGGCCGACGTGGTGGCTGCGCTCGACCGGCCGGTGGTGCTGGTGGGGCACAGTTACGGCGGTGCGGTCATCTCCGAGGCTGCCGTGCGCGCAGCCCGGGCGGGCACCGGGCCGGTGCGTCATCTCGTGTACCTCACGGCGTTCGCACTCGACGAGGGCGAGAGCATCGGCAGCCTGCTGGGCAGCCTGCCTCGCGTATCGGTGGCGTTGAGCGCCGCCATCACGCCTCGCGACGACGGAACCAGCGTGCTCGAACCCGCTGCGGCGATTCCCGCCCTCTACGGCTCGTGCCCGCCCGCTGTGGCCGCCGCGTCGGTGGCCCGCCTGTCGCCGCAGCCGATGAGCACGTTCGGCCAACCGGTCACCGGCGCGGCTCGCACCGGTGTGCCGTCGACGTACGTCGTCTGCACCGAGGACCGGGCCATCGCGGTCGAGCACCAGCAGGCCATGGCCACCCGGTGCGACACGGTGGTCACGCTGCACACCGACCACTCGCCGTTCGTGTCGATGGTGGGCGACACCGCCGACGCCATCGAAGCCGCACTGGCGAGGTCGTGACGTGACAGCAATGAAGGTACGCATCGGCTACGGCTTCGGTACGCGCACCAGGCTGAACGACGCCGGCTTCACCCAGGTGGTCGACGCACTCGAGCGGCTGCGGTTCGACAGCCTGTGGCTGAGCGAGCGCATCGGCGGCGAGGCACCCGACCCGCTGGTGGCGATGGCGTTCGCCGCGGGCCGCACCACGAAGCTGAAGTTCGGGATGAGCGTGATGGTGCTGCCCGGCCGCAACCCGGTGGTGCTGGCCAAGGAGTTGGCCACCCTCGACCGGCTGTCGAACGGGCGCCTGCTCCCCGCCTTCGGCCTCGGCGTGGCCGACCCGCACGAACAGCAGGCGTTCGGCGTGGAGCGCACAGAGCGCGCTGCGTTGTTCGACGAGAGCCTCGCCGTGCTGCGCGCCTGCTGGAGCGGCAAGCCCGTCACCCATCACGGCGCCCGCTTCCACTACGACGACCTGCAGGTGCTGCCCACCCCTCGGCAGGAACACATCGACGTGTGGCTGGGCGGCATCGCCCCGTCCGAGCTGCGCCGGGTGGGCCGCCTGGCCGACGGCTGGCTGCCCAGTTTCATCGTTCCCGACGATGCCGCCCGCGGACGCGAGGCCATCGAGGCCACCCTGGCCGAGCACGGTCGCACCATCGACGACGACCACTACGGCGTGCTCATCCCCTACGCCAACGGGCCGGTGCCCGCGGCCCTACTGGCAGGCCTTGCCAAGCGCCGGCCCGACCTGGCCGACCCCGGCGTTCTGGTGCCCCAGGGTTGGGATGCGCTCATGTCGATGATCGACCAGTTCGTGGCAGTGGGCACCACCAAGTTCGTCATCCTGCCCCTCAGCGAGCCGGCCACCCCCGATGCCTGGGAGGCCCACCTCGAGGAGGCCGCACCGATCGTCCTGGCTCGCCAGACCTGAGCCCGCCAGACCTGAGCTCGCCAGACCTGAGCAGGCCCGTCAGGCGGTGAGCAGTGCGGCGAGCAGGTCGAGGTACGGGCCCGACGCCACGTCGAGGCCCTCGCCGTACAGCTTCACCTTCGGCTCGGTACCGCTGGGCCGCACCTGGAGGCGTAGGTCAGGGCCGCACTGCAGACGCAGCAGGGTGGCCTCGTCGAACCACTCGACCGCGGTGACAGCTCGGTCGCCCACCTGCGTGGGTGGTGTGGCCCGCATCGCCGCCACTGCCGCACGACCGGCAACCGGGTCGATGCGCACCGAGCGCTCGTCGGTGAGGTGCCGCCCGTACTGCACGGTGATGGCGTCGAGCCGCTGCTGCAGCGTGACACCTTCTGCGTCGGCCAGCGCTGCCACCTCGGCCATCAGCACCGCTGCGGTGATGCCGTCCTTGTCGAGCGGGCGGCCGCACACCAGGTAGCCGAGCGCCTGCTCGTAGCCGAACACGAAACGCTGGTCGGGTCGCTGCAGCACGGTGTGGCCGATCCACTTGAAACCGGTGAAGGTCTCGGCGCTGTTCACCCCGTGCGCCGCCGCCATCCGGCCCAGGAGCGCAGACGACACGAGGGTGGTGACCACCAGGCGATCGGCGCCGCTGGTGTGACGAAGGATGTGGTCGGCGAGCAGCCAGCCGATCTCGTCGCCGCTGAGCCGCCGCCAGCCGCCGTCGGCCGTGGGGATGGCCGCACCCAGCCGGTCGGCGTCGGGGTCGTTGGCGATGGCGACCGACGCGTTCGACGCTGCGGCCAGCGCCAGCAGCAGGTCCATCGCGCCTGGTTCCTCCGGGTTCGGGAAGCCCACCGTGGGGAAGGTGCCGTCGGGCTGCTGCTGCTCGGCCACCACGAACGGTGCGGCCAGTCCGGACCGCTCGAACGCGGCGAGCAGCGTTGCCCCGCCCACCCCGTGCAACGCGGTGTAGGCAGCGGGTCGGCCGGCGAGATCGGGCCGGAACCGCACCGCCGGCACGGCTGCAAGATAGGCATCGACGTACTCGGGGCCGAGCATCTCGATGAGCGGATGGTCGGCCGGCACCAACTCGACGGTGCACGGGTCGACGGCGTCGATGCACGCGGCGATCTGCTGGTCGGCGGGCGGCACGATCTGCGCGCCGGTGCCGAGGTACACCTTGTACCCGTTGTCGGCGGGCGGGTTGTGGCTGGCGGTGACCATCACCCCGGCCGAGGCGCCCACCCCGGTGATGTTCCACGCCAGCACCGGTGTGGGCACCACGTGCGGGAACAACAGCGCCCGCACCCCGCGCGCCGCGCACACCCGCGCCGTGTCGAGGGCGAACACGTCGCTCTTGCGGCGGGCGTCGTAGCCGATGATGACGCTCGGCTGCTCGCCGCGCGGGGCGGTGGCCAGCAGGTGGTCGGCCAGCCCTGCGGCGGCCTGGCGGACGACGAGGCGGTTCATCCGCTGCGGGCCGGCACCCACTGCGCCGCGCAGACCCGCGGTGCCGAACTGCAGACGGCCGGTGAACCTGGCGGCCAGCTCGTCATCGGG
>JBEICS010000014.1:0-11676 GCA_040383925.1 Acidimicrobiaceae bacterium
CGACGACCTGAACGGGTGCGAGGCCCGGTGCGTTGCTCGCACCGGCTTCAGCCTGTGGGACGACTCGGCCAACGAGCGGCGGGCGTTCGCCGGGATCGAGATGGCGCTGTGGGACCTGCGGGCCAAGCGAGCTGGCGTGCCGCTGGTCGACCTGCTCGGCGGCCGGGTACGCGACAGCGTGGCATTCACCGAGTACTTCGCGCTGCGCGTGGGCCGTGAGGAGACACCCGCCGACGTGGTGCGCTATTGCGAGCAGATGGCCGCCGAGTTCGACGCCCCGGTGTTCGAGGGCAAGCTCGGCGTGCTCGATGTGGAGACCGAGATGGCCATGGTGGCCGATCTGGTGCGGGCGCTCGGGCCGGGCCGAGTGCAGCGACTCGACGCGAACGGCGTGTACACCGTGCCCACTGGCCGCCAGGTGGTGCGACGGCTCGCCGATCTGGGAGTGGGCTGGCTGGAAGACCCGTGCCGCACACACGACGAGACGGCCCGTCTGCGCGCCGACGGGGCGCCGATCTCGTTCAGCACCCACCAGGTCGACCTCGCCCGCGCCGCCCGCGATGGCGTGCCCGACGCGTTCTGCATCGACGCCACCGAGATGGGCGGCCTGCGACGCACACAGGACTTCCTGCGTGCCTGTGCTGCGTTGGGTATCGACTTCTGGTGCTACAGCGGCGACGCCGGCGTGATGACAGCCGCCTACCTGCACCTCACCGCGGCGGAGGCATCGATGATCCGTCCGCACCAGAGCCTGTTCCGGTTCACCGCCGACGTGGTCGTCGAGCAGGGCCACTACTCGCCGCGAGGTGGTGTGCTGCCGGTGCCCGACGCGCCCGGCCTCGGCGTCACCATCGACCGGGCGGCGCTCGGTCGGCTCCATGAACGCTTCCGTGCCGAAGGGTCGATGGCGGCATCTGATGGCGACGGCGGGTACCGCCAGCAGTTCCGTCAGCAGTAGCACCACCCCAGCGCAGGGGTAGTGTTCCGGCCGTGGCGCGGACACCCGATCTCGAGCGTCGGCAGGAACTGCTCGACCGGATCGTCGATCACCTCGCTGAACACGGCCTTGCGCAGACGACGCTGCGGCCGCTCGCTGCCTCGCTGGGCGTCAGCATCAACCGCCTCGTGCACCATTTCGGCACCAAGGAGGAGTTGCTCGCCACGGCGCTGCGCCGCGGTGTCGAGCGGCAGAACGAGATCGAGGATGCGTGGATCGAGCGCGACCCGTCGATCTCGATGGCCGACATCTACCGCAAGTGGTGGAAGTGGATGAACGCCAAACCGCAGAACCTGGCGCTCGTGCGACTCGGGTACGAGGCGGCTGCGCTGAACACCACCGTCACCGGCCTCCCCGGCGACCTACGCGCCGACCAGCTGGCGGTGTGGCGGCACTTCGTGGAGGAGAAGCTGCACCGCGAGGGCCTGCCCATGCCGCTCGCCCAGAGCGAGGCATCCATCCAGAAGGCCATCTTCACCGGGCTGATCATCGACCTCGTGGCGTCGGGCGATCGCAAGCGACTCGGTGCAGCGCTCGAGGTGTCGCTGCAGCGGCTCGAAGCGCTCATCGCCGCGGCCCGCGCCTCCACCGAACCCTTGCCATGACCGATCCCTTGGTATGACGGTCAGACCATGAGTAGTGTTCGGCGACACCTGCCGAACAAGGGAGTGACATGACGTACCCGAACATCCTGGTCTTCGTCGATTTTCCGACCGACGATGTGAACGCCGCTCGCGCCTTCTACGCCGAGGTCTTCAACTGGGAGGTCGAGGACCGCATCAAGGACATCTTCGCCCGTATCGTCCCGGGCCAGAACTTCAAGCTCGACGACGGCACCCAGGGGCCCACGGGCAACCTGCACATGGGCATCGCCAACGCGGCCGACATGCGGCCGCGTCCCGACTACGTGTCGGGCGAGCCCACCACACTGAACCGCACCGGCCGTGGCGCTCGCGCCTGGATCCTGGTCAGCGAGGATGACTCGTTCGAGCGCATCCTCGACGCAGCGGTGCGCCTCGGTGGCACCGAACTGTGGCGCAACCACTTCTGGACCGAGTTCGGCGGCGCCAACGCCTCGTTCATGGACCCGTGGGGCAACCAGATCATGCTGTGGCAGCACCTGCCCGACGTGGAGCGCGACGAGGAGAGCCACCAGGTGGTGGGCGAACACAAGATCCCCGAGGGCTGGACCGTCGAGTGACCGCCCCGCGCAGGCGCAACGCTCAGTCGATGGTGCCGTAGGCGCCCTGGTCGCCTGAGGCGGAGGCCGCGCTCACCTCGTCGACACACGCGCGCAGATCGGCGAGGAACTGATCCACCTTGTCGGCGTGCACCGCGTTCACGGTGAGGTGCAGCGACGGGGGAGGACCCTGCCGGTCGACGTACCAGCCGCGTCGCCACAGCGCGTCGGCGACCGCATACACGTCGAGCGCCCTCGGGTCGGCAGCGCCGAACGACAGCAGCATCGCATCGGGCTCGGCGCGCAGCACCAGTTCGGGCATCGATCGCACGGCGGCGGCGATCTGCTCGGTGGCGCGTCGGGCGTCGGCCGTGAGGCGGAGGTAGCCCTCGTCGCCCAGGTGATGCATCACGGCCCACGCAGCAGCCATCGGACCGCCACCCTTGGTGCCCAGCACACCCGACGAGCCGTACATGCCGCCGAGCCAGTTGTCGGTGACGAACGTCTGGTAGGCACGCAGTCGCTTCGAGCGGTGCATGATCACCGACGCACCCTTCGCGGTGTAGCCGAACTTGTGCAGGTCGACCGAGATGCTGGTCACCCCCGGCACCGTGAAGTTCCACGGGGCGATGTCGTACCCCAGCCGGGCGAGATACGTCAGCGTGACGCCGCCCATGCAGGCGTCGACGTGGCAGTTGATGTCGCGTTCCGCTGCCAGGGCGGCGATCTCGGCGATGGGGTCGACCACACCCTGCGGGTACTGGGGTGCCGAACCCACCACCAGCACGGTGTCGTCGTCGATGGCGTCGGCCATCGCGTCGGCATCTGCTCGCCAGTCGTCGCGCACCGCAACCCGTCGGCTCTCGAGACCGAAGTAGTAGCACCCCTTCTCGAACGCTGCGTGGGCACTGGTGGGTAGCACCACGTTCGGCCGGGCAACGCCTCGCTCGGCGCGGCCACGCTCGCGTGCCGCCTTCACGGCCATGAGGATGCTCTCGGTGCCACCGCTGGTCATGAACCCGGCACCATCGGGGCCCGCCTGCAGCCAGTCGGCAACGATCGCCACCACCTCGGCCTGGATGGTGCGCAGGCTGGGGAAGGCGTCGGTGTTGAGGGCGTTGTCGGTGCTGAAGCGGCGGTGCGCCTCATCGGCGACGGCCGACACCTCGGGCCCCGCGTAGTAGGCGAGGGTGAACGCCCGCCCGTCGCGCCAGCGGACGTCGTGCTCCTTCAGCGCGTCGAGCTGGGCCAGCACCTGATCGGCGGGAACACCGGAGGAGGGGAGTGTCATGACGGCAACGTACCCGAGCAGCCCTTCCAGGTCTGCCTACGCTCGGCGGGTGCGCACCGACGGATTCCTCCTGAACCCCGACATCACGTTCCTGAACCACGGCTCGTTCGGTGCGTGCCCCGAGCCGGTGTTCGCTGCGTACCAGCGCCTGCAGCTCGAGATGGAACGCCAGCCGGTCGAGTGGTTGGCCCGTCGCTCCGACGACCTCCTGGGCGCTGCCCGGGCGCGACTGGCCGCCTACCTCGGGGCGCAGGCCGACGACCTGGTGTACGTGCCCAACCCCACCACGGCGGTGAACATCGTGGCGCGCAGCCTGCACCTGCAACCCGGCGACGAGGTGCTCACCACCGACCACGAGTACGGCGCGATGAACCGCACCTGGCGGGTGATCTGCGAGCAAGCCGGGGCGCGGTACGTGCCCGTGCCCATCCCGGTACCGGTCACCACACACGCCGACTTCGTCGAGCGACTGTGGGCCCAGGTCACCGAGCGCACCAAGGTGATCTTCCTCAGCCACATCACCAGCGACACCGCGCTCGTGTTCCCGGCCGACGAGATCTGCCGCCGGGCCAGGGCCGCCGGCATCTTCACCATCGTCGACGGGGCGCATGTGCCGGCTCACATCCCGCTGCACCTCGACACCCTCGACGCCGACATCTACACCGGCGCCTGCCACAAGTGGCTGTGCGCCCCAAAGGGCTCGGCGTTCCTGTGGGCGCGCCGCGACGTGCAGCCGCAGCTGCGGCCGCTGGTGGTGAGTTGGGGATGGGAGCCCGCCGTGCCCGGTCCGTCGCCGTTCATCGACCATCACCAGTGGCAGGGCACCCGCGACCTGAGCACGTTCCTGGCCACACCTGCGGCCATCGACTACGAGGAAGCCAACGACTGGGACGGTGTGCGCCATCGCTGCCACGCCGCTGCCGTCGAGGCGAGTGCACTGCTGCACGGCATCACCGGGTGCGAACCGTTCAGCCCCGAGCACACCGGCGACCAGCGTTCGCCCATCTGGTACGGGCAGATGGTGGCCATCCGCCTGCCCGACCACGTCGATGTGGCCGACCTGAAGCGGCGCCTGTACGACGACCACCGCATCGAGGTGCCCGTCTACCGCTGGGCCGACATCCCCATCCTGCGCGTGTCGATCCAGGTGTACAACACCCCCGACGACGTCGACCGCCTCGCCGCCGCCCTCCGCACCCTCCTCTGACCAGCCACCACCCGCCGCGATGAGCGCCCTGCGCAGCAGGTGCGCATGTTGCTCATCGCGGTGGCGGGGGAGGGCGGCTAACGTCGGCGCCATGGGGATGCCGACCGACATCGGGGTGATCGACCTGATGCTGGGCATCCCCGAACCGGGCATGCGCGCCCACTGGTACGACTTCTTGAAGCCGAACCTGCGCGACACCGAGAGCCAGTCGATGGCGATGCCGGCGCAGTACCTGTTCAAGGACATCCCCGACGACCCGAGCGACGCCGACATGATCGCCTGGACCGTCGACCAGATGGACGGCTACGGCATCGCCAAGGCACTCATCGGCGTCGACCTGGCCGGCGGCATCCAGAACGACGCCATCGTCCGGCACCCCGACCGCTTCTTCGGCTGCCTCCACGTCGACCCCAACGGCGGTATGGCCGTGGTGCGGGCCATCCAGGAGGCGCACGACCGGCTGGGCATCAGGGGCGTGTCGCTGTTCCCCTCGGGCTGCAACCCGCCCGTACCCATCGACGACAAGCGCATGTACCCCGTGTACGCGAAGTGCGCCGAACTCGGCATCGCCGTGCTGTGCTGCGTGGGTGTTCCCGGACCCCGGCTGCCGATGGCTGCGCAGCACGTCGAGCGCATCGACGAGGTGTGCTGGTACTTCCCCGAGCTCACCTTCGTGATGCGCCACGGTGCCGAACCGTGGGTCGACCTCGCCGTGAAGCTGCTGCTGAAGTGGCCGAACCTGTACTACAGCACCTCGGCGTTCACGCCCCGGCGTTACCCGCAGGAGATCATCGACTTCGCCAACACCCGCGGGAGCGACAAGGTGATGTACGCCGGCTACTTCCCGATGGGCCTCAGCCTCGACCGCATCTTCCGCGAGTTGCCGAACGTGCCGCTGCGCGACGAGGTGTGGCCGAAGTTCCTCCGCGACAACGCCGTGCGCGTGTTTGGCCTCGACCGATGACCGCGCCCCTGCAGCAGCGCCCCACCAGCGAACGCTGGCCGTGGCCCATCCCGTTCGGCTGGTTCGCCCTCGGCTGGTCGCACGAACTGACCGAGCAACAGGTGCTGCCGCGGCACGTGTTCGGCGCCGACACCGTCCTGTGGCGCGACGCCGACGGCACCGCCCACCTGCACGACGCCTACTGCCCCCACCTCGGTGCGCACCTCGGCGTGGGCGGCAGCGTCGACGGGTGCACCATCGTGTGCCCGTTCCACGCCTGGGCGTTCGATGCCGAGGGCCGCAACACGAACATCCCGTACAGCGAGCGCACCAACGCCAAGGCCCGGTTGCGCACCTACCCGGTGGTCGAGCGCAACGGCTTGATCATGGCCTGGTACCACCCGAACGAGACCGAGCCGCAGTGGGAGATCCCCGAGGTGCCCGAGTTCGGCACAGCCGGTGTGGGGGAGGAGTTCAGCGACCCGTTCACCCGCCAGTTCGAGATCGCCACGGCGTGGCAGGAGATGGCCGAGAACGGCGTCGACTCGGCCCACTTCCGCTACGTGCACGGCACCGCCGAGGTACCCGTGCTCGAGAGCTACGAGACCGAGGGGCATCGCTCACGGATGCGCTCGAAGCAGTTCTTCGTCACGCCTCGGGGCACCACCGAGGGCCGCATCGACAGCGACGGGTGGGGCCCCGGGTTCTCGGTGGTGCGCTTCAGCGGCATCGTCGAGACCCTCCTGCTCGGCTGCGCCACTCCGGTGGAACGCGACCGGTGCGAGATGCGGTTCACGTTCTGCGTGCGTCGTTTCGCCGACGACCGGGTCACCAGCAGTGTGGGCGAGGCCTTCGTGAACGAGGTGTCGCGGCAACTGCTGGAAGACAAGCCGATCTGGGAGCACAAGACCTACATCGACCGGCCAGCACTCGCCGACACCGACGGACCCTTCGCCGCCTTCCGCCGCTGGGCCAGCCAGTTCTACGCGGCCTGAGCAGCGCGGATCACCCGTCGAATGGCCATCCTCCTCGCCGCCGTCGCCGCCGTGCTGCTGGGCGCCTCCGACTTCTTCGCCGCCCGCTCGGCGCGCCATGCCGCCAGCCTCACGGTCACCCGCACGGTGGTGCTTACCTCGGCGGTGCTGTCGCCGCTGCTGGTACTGGTGGTCGACTCGCAGTGGATCGGACGCGACATGCTGCTGGGCGCGCTGGCCGGGCTGTCGATGATCACCGGACTGATGCTGCTGTACCACGGCTACAAGGTGTCGCGCATCGGCATCGTGGCTCCCATCTCGTCGGTGCTCCTGGCGGCCGTACCGGTGCTCACCGATCTGCTGCGCGGCGAGCGGCCCAGCACGCTCGGCACGGTCGGCATCGCCATCGGCCTCGTCGCCGTGGTGCTGACCAGCTATCAGCCGGGCGGCGAGGGCAGCGTGCGCCAGGGCGCCATCCTCGGGGTCACCTCGGGCATCGGGTTCGGCATCGCCTTCACGCTGATGGGCGAGGTGAGCGCCGAGGCCGGACTGGCACCGGTGTTCGCCCAACGCGGCACCGGGTTGGTGCTGCTGTGCGTGATCGCCCTGTTCCGGCCCGAGCCGTTCCTGGTGCAGCACCCGCTCGGCCGACGCATGGCGATGATCAGCGGCGTGTTCGGCGTGGTGGCCATCGGCTCGCTGCAGTTGGCGTTCCGCGAGGGCGCATCGGGCCCGGTGTCGGTGGCCGGCTCGCAGTTCGCCACCGTGGCGGTCATCCTCTCGGTGCTGTTCAACCGTGAACGGATGCGCTGGTGGCAGGGCATCGGGGTGGGCGCCACCGCGCTGGGTGTCGCCCTGATGGCCCTCGGCTGACGGCCCCACACCGGTCGGCGCCGATCTTGTTCGAGTTTCCGTTGTGTACGACCGAAACTCGAACAAGTTCGGGTGTGGCTACCGCCGCAAGCCAGCGTCGACCCGCCAGGGACTGGCCGACCGGACAGCGGCTAGGGTCGAGACATGAGCGATCGCACCAAGCCTTCCATCACCATTCCCGCCGGCGACCCGCCCGCCGAACTGCTGATCGACGACGAGATCGTCGGCGACGGCGACGAGGCCACCATCGGCAAGCGGGTCACCGTGCACTACGCCGGTGTGGCGTGGAGCACGGGCAGCGAGTTCGACGCCAGCTGGAACCGCGGCGAGACGTTCAGCTTCCGCCTCGGTGCCCGCGAAGTGATCGAGGGCTGGGACCGCGGCGTGAAGGGGATGAAGGTGGGCGGCCGTCGGCGGCTCACCATCCCTGCCGACCTGGGGTACGGCAGCAGGGGAGCGGGCGGCGTGATCAAGGGCGGCGAGACCCTCGTGTTCGTCGTCGACCTCATCTCGGTGCGCTGAGCACCTGTCGGTGAGCCGCCTCAACCGAACCCGAACCCGGCGCGAGGCGACCGGCGCCACGCCGCAGCCGTTCACCCCGCTGCGCAACCCGTATCGGCCGGTGGAGGTGCTGTCGGCCGATCAGGTCGAGCACATCCACCGCTCGTCGCTGCAGTTGCTGGCCACCACCGGGATGCGCATCCTCGATGCACAGGCCCGGCGCTACTTTGTCGATGCCGGATGCGTGGTCGACGACCTGATCGTGCGGTTCGACCCCGAGATGGTCGAGGCCACCATCGCCACCGCGCCGTCGGAGTTCACGCTGCGTGCCCGCAACCCGCAGCACTCGATCACCCTCGGCGGCAACCATGTCGCGTTCAGCGCCGTGGGCGGCCCGGCGTTCACCCACGACCTCGACCGCGGGCGTCGCGGCGGCTCGGCGGCGGAGCAGCGCGAGTACCTGCAGCTCATCCAGATGCTCGGCGTCGTGCACCAGGAGGGTGGCGGCCCGTTCGAGGCGCTCGACCTGCCCGCCGAGACCCGGCACCTCGACCTCTACCTGAGCCTCATCCGCACCCTCGACAAGAACTGGCAAGCCATCGCGCTGGGTCGCGAGCGGGCTGCAGACGCCATCGACATGGCCGCCATCGCCCTCGGCACCGACCGCGACGGCCTGGCCGCCACGCCCGCCGTGATGGCGATCATCAACACCAACACCCCGCTCACGCTCGACATCCCCATGGCCGAGGGACTGATCGAGCTGGCGGGCGCCGGGCAGGCGGTGTGCGTCACCCCCTTCACCCTGGCCGGTGCCATGGCCCCGGCCACCATCGCCGGCGCACTGGTGCTGCAGAACGCCGAGGCACTGGCCGGTATCACCCTCACCCAACTGGTCAGGCCCGGCGCACCAGCCATCTACGGCTCGTTCACGTCGAACGTCGACATGCGCAGCGGCTCGCCGGCCTTCGGCACGCCCGAGTTCACCCGGGCCGCGCAGGCGAGCGGGCAGTTGGCGCGGCGCTACGGGCTGCCGTTCCGGTCGTCGAACACCACGGCCTCGAACGCCGTCGACGCTCAGGCCGCCTACGAGAGCGGCATGTCGCTGTGGGGCGCGGTGATGGGCGGCGCCCACCTGGTGAACCACGCCGCAGGCTGGCTGGAGGGCGGGCTCACCGCCTCGTTCGAGAAGCTGATCATCGACGCCGAGATGCTGCAGATGATGGCCGAGTACCTGAAGCCCATCGAGGTGAACGACGCCGAGATCGGCCTCGACGCCATCGCTGCCGTGGGTCCCGGCGGGCACTTCTTCGCCTCACCCCACACGATGGAGCGCTACGAGCGTGCGTTCTATTCGCCGCTCGTGTCTGACTGGCGCAACTTCGAGACCTGGCAGGAATCGGGTTCGGTCGATGCCACCCATCGAGCCAACCGCATCTGGAAGCAGTTGCTCGACCAGTACGAGGCACCCGCCCTCGACCCCGCCATCGACGAGGCGCTCGTCGACTTCGTCGTCCGCCGCCGGACGGCGCTCGATTCGGTGGCCTGACCTCACGTAGCCGGTTCAGTCGGGCAGAGTGCGGTACCCGAGGTTTTCGCGCAGGTCGCCGAACTGCAGCAACGAGATGATGCCCGCAGTGGGCACCAGCAGCAGACCCACGACACCGTCGATGAGGTTCACCACCGTGAACGACCAGTCGGTGAGGAGCAGAGCCAGCACGCCACACGCCGCCGGGACGACAGTGGCCAGGGTGAAGGCCGCGCCGCCGAGGGCCAGCGAACGCAAACGGCGGCGCCTGGTGAGGCGACGGCTGAGCCACAGGGGAGCGGAGTCGACCAGGGCGGAGGGCACCGCCACGGCCCACATGGCGAGCAGGACGAGGCCGAGGGGGAGCAGCACGGTGGTGGCGGTGAGCCCGGTCAGCCCTGCAGAGAGGAACAGTGAGATGAGGACGACGCGTCGCCGTTGCCACACCTCCGACACCACGAGCCGCCACGAGACAGGCTCGTCAGCGTCGATGTGCAGCGTGGCGATCATCGCCGCAACGCTCACCGTCGCCGTCGCAGGACCGATGAACAACGAGCCGAGCAGGAGGGCGACGAATCCCCCTGACGCCGAGTCGCGGTCGGCAACGTCGGCGACGTCGCCCAACTCGGTGAAACGGAGCACGACGGTCTGCACGATCGTCGCCAGAAGGCCGGCGAGGGGGAGAAGCGCCCCGATCCGCATGTACAGCAGCGGTTGTCGGCGAACTGTCGAGACGGCCGCACGAATGATCTGGCCCCCGGCGCGTCGGGCGCGAACCGGCCGGGTGAACACAGGCCGCCAGCGCGTACTGCGCAGCAACACCGTGAGCACCAGCAGCAGACCCACCAGGAACGCACCGGTGAGCAGCGGTTGCTGCAGCAGCCGGAACAGGACCTGCGATGCGTACCCGGCGACAGCACAGAACGCGTCGGTGACCTTGGTGCCCTCGGCCGGCAGGTTGGCCGCGCCGCGGCGGCCCTCCTCCTCCACCCAGCGCACCGGGTTGGTCCACTGCGTCTTCATGTTCGGACCCGTGGGCCCGTTGTTGAACGACGGCTGCTTCTCGCCCCAGTGGCCGCGGAACCCGGCCCAGGTGGGCAGGGCATCGTCGTCGAGCATGATCACGTCGGGCGACACGTCTTCTGACGGTGCCCGGGTGTCGTCGCAGCCGAAGCCACTCTGCGCGCTCTTGCCGAACCACCGCTCCGCCTGGAAGTACGAGGCATGGCTGCCGGCCGCGACGTACACGACGGGCCGAGTGCCGTCGACCACCTGCAGCACGTCGTCACTCCAGTCCGACACCTCGGCGCCCTCGTGCTGGGCGAAGGCCACCAGGCGGGGCTCGGTGCCGATGGCCGAGCGGGCGTCGGGCGCGTCGAAGAACAACTGGATCATCTCCCAGTCGCCCTCGTGGCGATCGTTCCAGTCGTTGTAGAGGTAGAAGAACCAGTACTGCAGGACCAGCGTCTCGGGAACGTCGGGGTCGGAGAACACGTGGGCGTAGATCACCGGCGGGGTGCGCCACTGATCGAACAGCTGCTCGTACGAGCATCCGGGCGACAGGGCGTTCCCCGGGATGTCGAGGTACCAGTCGCCGGCGCTGTCGGCGAGGTCGGCCTCGGTGGGAGCATTCACCGTGCCGTCGGGTTTGCGGAGCACCACGCCTTCACGGCCGAACAGGGCGTCGACCGCCATCACCCGGTACGGCTCACCCGGGCCGCAGGCAACGGGTTGCTGCTGCACCCGAAGGAGGGGAGTGTGCCGCGCGGCCAACTCGGCCGCCGCCTCGTCGGTGCTCTCGGCGCGCAGCGCAGCAGCCGACGGCGGAGCAACCACGGCAACCAGCAGCGCGCCGAAGGCACCCATCACCAGTGCCAGCGCCCAGACGGTGCGCAACCGACCATTCATCGCGCCGATGGTAGATGGCGTTTGTGAGCGGGAGAGCGTGGTGCCGGGGTTCCGCTCACAGACGCTGCGGTGGTGTCGGGTTGAGTTGACATAACGAGGATTATGGGCGTTGTGTCCGACCCGGCACGACCGGGGCTGTCAGCCCGATGCGGGCAGGCGGCGTCCTGCCAGGGGTTCCGCGGCGTCGAGCAGCCAACGCAGCGCATCGAGCGCCTCGGCTGCCGTGAGGTCGTGCTCGAGATCGCGCCGGGTGTCGACCACTGCGCACTGCAGCACG
>JBEICS010000015.1:0-11629 GCA_040383925.1 Acidimicrobiaceae bacterium
CGGGTGAAGTGCATCCAGAGGTGCCGGTGGGCGCGCTGCGACAGGCTCACCGGGGTGTCGATGGGGGAACTCATGGCTGTGTTCGTATCAGACGAGCGTGGGCGCCGTCACGGGTGCCTGGTTCGCGGTGCGGGCGTCGTAGATCGCCTTGCCGAGGATGGCAACGAAGATGATGCACCCGCCCAGCAGCACCATGGTCTTGGGTCGTTCACCGAGCAGGGTGATCGACCACACCGGCACGAGCACCATCTCGGTCTGGGCGAACAGGGTCATCACCGCCGCGGGCACCTGCTTCGACGCGTGGTTGAACATGTAGGTGCCGAGCACGATGATCACCCCACCGTGCAACAGGGCGAGCAGCAGGTCGCCGGTGGGCGGCACGAGCGAGTTGCCCTTGGCGAGGGTGACCGCGCCGCACACCACGATCATCATCACGGCGTAGCCCGGTAGCACCGGCGACCAGTCGCGGGAGCGGTCGGATCGCACGCACACGGTGTAGCCGGCGAAGCCGACCGCCGACGACAGCGCCGCCAGGTTGCCCACCATCGTGCCGCTGCCGAGGTCGCCCACCACGGTGACGAGCAAGCCGATGAAGGCCACCACGATCGCAACGATCGTGACCCAGTTGAGTCGTTCGCGCAGGATCACCCAGGCGAGCAGGGCGCCGAAGATGGGCACCGTCGAGCCGAGGAACGCGGCATTGGCGGGCGACGTGGTCTTCACCGCGTAGACGAAGCCGAACGAGGCGATGAACAGCATCACGTTGGCGATGATCATCGTCCGGCCCGACCGGTAGGCGGTGAGGGTGGGGGCGGGCTTGCGCTGGAGGAACGACAGCGCCTCCACCACCACGATCACCGCGACGGATCGCCACACCAGGTACTGGAACGGGTCGGCGCCGTCGGCCACCTTGGCGGTGATGCCACCGAGGCTCCACACGGCGCCTGCGCCGAGTGCGAGCAGCGACGCGACGATGGGGATGCGGGTCGAACTCACGGAGCAGCAGTCAGTGCTGCGCTCATGCGGCGAAGCACCTCGTCGATGTCGTCGAGCGTGGTCTGGAAGCTGGTGACGAACCGGATGACGCCGGGGGCGATGCGGTAGAAGAACAGGCCCGCCGCCTCCAGTCGGTCGGCGACTTCGTCGGGCACGTGGACGAAGGCGATGTTGGCCTGCGGCCGGGTCTCCATCGTGACGCCGAGCCCGGTGAGGCCCTCGGCGAGGCGAGCCATCGCCGCGTTGGCGTTCGCCGCCATCCGCAGCCACAGTCCATCGGCGAGGTACGCGTCGAGCTGCACCGACTGGAAGCGCATCTTCGACGCCACCTGCCCGGCACGCTTCACCCGGTAGCTCAACTGCTCGGCCAGCACCGGGTCGAAGCACACGATGGCGTCGGTGCTCATCGCCCCGTTCTTCGTGGCACCCAGCGACAGCAGGTCGACCCCGGCGCGCCAGGTCAGCTCGGCCGGGGTGCAGCCGAGTGCGGCGATGGCGTTGGCCACCCGCGCCCCGTCGATGTGCACCCGCATGCCCCGCGTCTTCGCCATCGCTGCCAGATCGGCGATCCGCTCGACCGGGTACACGGTGCCGTAGTCGGTGGGGTTGGTCAGCGACAGGGCCGACGGCTGCGAGTGGTGGTTGTCGCCCCAGTTGGTGGTGGCGAAGGCCTGTTCGAGCGATGCCCGTTCGAGCAGGAAGTCGGCACCGGGCAGGCCGCGCATCACGGCGCCGCCACCGAACAGCGACGTGGCGCCGCACTCGTTGCGGATGATGTGGGCGGTTTCGTGGCACAGCACGGCACCCCACGGCGGGCACACCGACGACAGCGCCAGCGAGTTGGCAGCGGTGCCCGTGAGCACGGGGAACACGCTCACCTCGCGGTGCTCGAACACGTCGGCCACGCGGTCGCGCAGCCGGGCCGACCAGTCGTCGCCCCCGTAGGCCATGGCACTGCCGGCGTTCGCGTCGGCGATGGCCGCCAAGATCTCGGGCGCCACACCCGCGGCATTGTCGCTGCGCAGTTCGATCGGCCGAAGCGCGGCAGGGGAGTGCTCGATGGTGCTCACCCCGCCATTCTCACCGATCACCCCACCCTCCCCTGCGTTTGTGAGCGCTCCCCTGCCTGAAGCAGGGTCCACTCACAATCGCTGCGGCGGTGTCGCGGTGTTTGTGAGCGCAGCCCTGTAGTACCCGGGGTCGCTCACAAACGGTGGGGGGAGCGGGACATGGTGGTGATGGTGCACGAGGGGGTGACGGGGTGCGTCGGGTCGTGCACGGTAAAGGCCTCGCGGACGATGAAGCCGCGGGCCCGGTAGTAGGCGATGTCGTCGTCGGTGGCCGTCTCGAGGTACTGCGCCGTGCCTTCCCGGTCGCAGTGCTCGCGGCGCTGGGCCAGCAACGCGCTGCCGAGCCCCTGACCCTGCCAGTCGGGGTGTGTGCCGAGGAACTGGAGATACCAGTAGGGCTGGGGTGGACGGTGGGCATCGACGGTGTCACCCACCCGGCCCATCAGCGCTTGGCTGGCCTCGTCGAAGCGTTGGTAGGTGTCGATCATGTCGGCGCGGGCGGCATCGGACGGGTGTGCGGGGTCTGGCGAACCCCATACGGCGACAGCAGCACAGTCGTCGGTCACCACCACCTCGCCCACGTCCATCCACCGCCGCACCACGAGTCGGAAGAACGCCTCGCCCTGCCACTCGGCGTAGGCATCGTCGTCGGGCAGCATCCAGCGGATCAGTGGGTCGACCGCAAAGGCCCGCACGAGCGTGCGACACACCCGACCGAGGTCGTCCAGCGTTGCGAGTCGCAGCGTGCTCATCGCCGCACACTACGGCTCGTTCGGCCCTGTTCGCGGCTTCCCCCGGTGGTGGTCGGTGTGCCGGTATCGGAGTCACGACCGACCGAAGGACCCAGTCGTCGACGGTCGGAAGTCCCTGTCGATCAGGGCGGGTCGGTGTCACGGTGCCCACGTGAAGCGAGGACGCGCAGGGTGGTACCCCGACCCGTCGACGGTCGGGGCGGTTCGCTACTGGAATGGCGACGAGTGGACCTCGTTCGTCTGCTTCGGTGAGCGCTCGTACCGCGACCCCACCCCGTTGGTGACGGTGCGCGCAGCGGCCGACGCCGCTGATGCCGAAACGGTCCGCATGTACCTGACCGACGCTCTCGAGCGCGGCGTGGTGACGCAGAGCCAGGCGGACTCGATCCGGCGAGACCTCGATCAGTTGCTGCGCGCGCCGGTGGCAGCGACCCCGTCCCCGTCCCCTGTCGCCCCATCGGCTGCACCGGTCCCTGCGCCGGCAGCGGCGAGCGTCCGACCCACTGCCGATGTGGCACCAAGGACGCAGACGGCGAGTGCTCGGACCTCCACATCGCTTCCGCCGCCCGCCGCTCGGCCCGTGTCCCCGAGTCCGTCCCCACGTGCCAAGGTGCCTGCACCGGTGCGGGTCGAGCCCTCGGCGCTGCAGCAGTGGTGGCGGCGGACCAGGCACACGGTGTCGAGCGACTTGGCAGTCCACGGCCTCGCGTATCTCGGTGTGGCCTTTCTCTTCGCGGGCGTGGTGGGCCTCGTCGTCGTCTCGGCCAGCGATGTGCAGCCCATCTGGCGCGGTGTCACGGAGTTGCTCGCTCCGACATCGTTCTTCCTCGCCGCGTGGTACCTGCGGCGACGCAACGCAACCAGCGTGGCGAGGGCGTTGTCGTTGTTGGGTGGCGTCACATTGCCACTGGTGGCAGTGGCGAGCGTGACGGACGGATCCGTCTTTCCACCCGACGTCACCGGTGTCGCGCTGCCGATCGTGCAAGCACTGCTGTGTGCCGCCGTGGCGGCCGGCATGGCTGTCGTCGTCCGGCGCCATGCCGACTCGGTACAGCGTCACCTGTGTCTGCCCGTCGTGTGGTTCGGGGTCGGCGTCCTCGCAGCGGTGCTGCGCGACCCCATCCCCACCGGTGTCGACGCCGCCGACCCGGCGGCCGTGCAGTTCACGGCGATCCTGGTCGCGATCGCCGTCACCGCCGTCGTGCTTCGAGCAGGTCGGCTGCAGGGTCCGGTTGCCCGCGCCGCACTGCCGGTGGTGGTACCCGTCGCCGGGCTCGTGTTCGTCCTCGAGGCGATCGCCGCCGGCCGGCAGGGCTGGCCAGCGGTCAGCGGCGTCGTGGCAGCAGCAGCCATGGTGGTCGTGCTCGAGGCAGCCGCGGCGCCGTTGCCGCGGCTGGTGGTGACGCTCGGGCAGGCAGCAGCGGTCCTCTCCGGCGCGCTGCGCGTGCTGCCAGGGGTCGACACCGCCTGGGCGGGCATGGGATTGCTGGTCGCGATGCTCGGGTTGCTCGAATGGAGCGAGCGACGTCGCCCGGCACTGATCGGAGCGATAGCGGCAAGTGTCGGGGCCGCGCTCGGTCTCGTCGTCGCGGCACCGAATCCGCGGGCGGGTCTCGCTGCCTTCGGTGTCGCCATGGGTTGGCTGCTGGTGCGGCGGGTCCGGCCACCCGCCTGGCTGCGCATCACCGACACCTACGGCGCGGCCCCTGCGGTGGGTGCGTTGATGCTCGGCATCGAGTACTGGCGGCTGGTCGATCCGTCGGTGGCCGTGATGTCGTTCGCCGGTGTGGCGCTCGTTGCAGCTGCTGTCCGCCCTCGGGTGCCCCCGATGCGCGACGACATCCTCTGGCGGTGGTTCCCGCCGGTGGTGGCGGTCGCATCCTCGGTGGCCGTGCTGGCGATTCCGTGGAGCGCAGAGCGGTGGTGGGTGGCAGCAGCGCTGGTCGCGTGCAGCGCGACCAGCGCCATCAGCGATCTGCCCGTCGCTGTGCGGACCTGGCTCACGACGGTGCTCGGGGTCTGGTCGTTGGCCAACGTCGCGGCGGCGCTGTCGATGAGTTCGACGGCTCAGGCGATCGTCGTGGCGTCGATGGCGACGGCAGCGGTGATGGCGGCAGCGCTCGTCGACCGACCGGTCGTTCGCCACCTCGGGTTCATCGGCCATCTCGCCGGCGTCGCCGTGTTTGCTGTTCCCGCCCTGCAGGATTGGACCCTGGCGGTCGTCGTCGGGCTCGCGACCGCTGCGTGGTGGGTGGTCGCCGTGGTCGACGAACTGCGGGGAGCGTGCCACCTCGTCCGGCTCGGCGAACGGATCGAGACGGCCATCTCCCTGCCGCAGCGTGCCTTCCGCTACCTGCCCCTCGGGGCATCGACCGTGGGAGCGATCGCAACTGCCATCGTGGCGCTGGCGGCTGCGGATGCGGTTCCCTACGGGTCGATGTGGGGCGCTGCCCCCGTGAGCGCTGCCGCCGTCGCGCTGGGCGCGGCGGCCCGGTGGGTGCCCTGGCGGCGCCTGCACCGGTCGGTCGTGGCGACGGGCGCGGTGTCGATGTCGGTCATCGCCGTGGCGCTCACCGCGTCGTTCGGTGCCAACGACGGGGCCCGGATCGCTCCGTGGCCCATGGTCGCCGCGCTTGCCGCAGGGGTTGGTGTGGTGGTGCTGATGTCGCCGCGGCCGCTGGTGGTTGGCTGGATCGGGTGGGCCGAGACGGCACCGCTCGCGATGCTCGTGGCGGAGCGATCGGGGTTCGACAGCCAGCGCATCGAGTTCGTCCTCGCCGCATGGGGAGCCGTCCTGATGCTCGGTGCCTGTGCCCTCGACAGGGTGCGGAGCGGCGCTGCGGCGGTGTTCGGCCCGATGCGCACCCCGACCCTGCACGCGCCAGTGGTCCTCGGTTCCACCGGCTTCCTGGTGGGCGCGCTGGTCGGCGCGCTCGGTGAATCGATCACGTTCGCCGGATGGGTGGCGATCGGCGCGTCGGTAGTGGTGACGGCGACGGCGTTGCTGCGACCGCTCGGTGCCCTCAGCTTCGTCGCCGAGTTCATGGCGACTGTCGGACTGCTGATGGTGGTGCCATGGCAACCGCTCGACCACCCGTGGTCGATCGTGCCCTGGGCCGCAGCGCTGCTGGCGCTCGCCTGGGTGCTCCGCGCCGATGCGACGACCGGGGTGTGGTCGCGCTGGGATCTGCCGGCCTTCGTCGCCGGACACCTCACGGCGGCCGTCGCCCTCGTCGCTTCGTTGGTGGCCGGTTCGATCGATGTGACGTTCGTGTCGGTCGCCGCCCTGATGCTGGCCGTGGCACTGGTGCTGGCCAACCCGTGGTGGGCGGTAGCGGCCGTTCCCCTGGTGCTGGTCGGGGCGGCCGACGCAGGACGCGGCTGGCTGGCCATCGCGCTCTTGGTCCATGCGGTTGCCTTCACGGCGGTCGGTTGGCGATTTGAGGCGTTGGCCCGGCGACTGCTCTTCGCTGCGGGTGCACTCAGCCTGGTGCTGTCGGGTGCCACGGCCGTCTCGTGGCTGGACTGGTCGCCGGAGACGACGCTGGTCGTCGTTGCACCCACGGCTGCCACGGTCGCCCTGCTGGCTGCTGCCGGACTGCGGCGTCGCTTGCTGCTCACCGACTTCACCGTCACCTGGCTGATCACGGGCACCGCCGCCTCGATCGGGGCGAGCAGCGTGGTGACGAACCCCGAGGTGGCCCGGGTTCCCGGTGGCTGGGTCGTCGCCCTCTCGATGGCGGTGCTCGCCACGGCTGCAGCAGTCATCGTGCCACTGATCGGCGCTGTCGGCCGCTGGCTGGCGATGGGTTTCACCAGCCTGTCGGTCGCCGCTGCGGTGTGGACGATCGACGTCGGTCCGTTCGCGCTCGTGGTGGTCGCATCGTCGGTGGCGCTGGCGATGGCCCTGGCCCTCCTGCTGGTCGACGCCCTGCGGCCCACATGGCCATGGATCGCCCCGGTGGCGGTGTTCGTCGGACTGGTGCAACTCGCAGGCGTGGTCGGCCTGTTCCAGCTCCGCTCCGCCGAGCCGGGTCCGGTGATCATGGTGCTGCTCGCGCTGGCAGGCGAGGTAGCGGTGGCTGCGGCGTTGGTGGACGAGCCGTACCTCTTCACCGCCTCGCCGATGTTCGGCTGTGCGGCGTGGTTGGTGTTCGCTGCCCATGCATTGCGCGACGACCCCAACTGGTTCACCGTGCCCATTGGGCTGAGCCTGCTGGTGATCGTTGGCTTGCTGCGGTGGATCCGTCGCACTCGCGGCGGAGCGGTGGCGGGCCTCGACGTGGCGACGCTCGAGTTCGTCGGCATGTCGTTCGTCGTCGGGGCGTCACTCGCCCAGATCGTCAGCGAACATCTCTGGTACGTGGGGCCGGCCGTTGCCGGCGGTGCGCTGTTGGCCGTGTGGGGCGCGGTCACCCGGGTGCGCCGGCGCCTGGCATTCGGCGTCGGTGCCGTGACATTGGCCCTGGTGCTCGTCGTGGGTGTTCCGCTCACCGCAACGGTGCCCACCTGGCGCGGGCCGGCCCTCTGGATGGCACTCGCCGCCGTGGGTGCCATCGCCATCGTGGTCGCATCGTTCATCGAGCGTGCCCTGGCGACGGTGCGTCGACTCCGCGAGGTGATCGACGAGATGACCCACGACTGGGAGCACACCGGCGACGGTTCCGGCGAGCGGGGCCAGACCCCCACGCGGGGCGGCACCCTGGCGCACTGAGATGACAGCGGTGACGGCGCGGCCCCGGCCGTCCGTGCGGCTCAGACGTTGAAGCGGAACTCCATCACGTCGCCGTCGATGGGGTGGTAGTCCTTGCCCTCGATGCGGATCTTGCCGAGTTCCTTGGCCTTGGTCCACGAGCCGATCTGGAGCAGTTCGTCCCAGTGGATGACCTCGGCCTTGATGAAGCCGCGCTGGAAATCGGAGTGGATGCGCCCGGCGCACTCGGGGGCGCTGGAGCCGGCATAGAACGTCCACGCCCGGCTCTCTTTCTCGCCGGTGGTGAAGTACGTGCGCAGACCCAGCAGGTGGTAGGCGCTGCGCACCATGCGGAACAGGGCGCCTTCACCGAGGCCGAAGCCTTCGAGCATCTCGGCGCGCTCGGCCGGGTCGGTGATGGTGGCGGCCTCGGCCTCGAGCTGCACGCACATGCCGATCACCTCCACGTTGTCGCCGGCGGAGGTGAACTCGTCGCGCACACGCTGTTCGATCTCGGCGATGCGGTCGAGTTCGTTCTCACCCACGTTCACCACGGCCAGCACCGAACGGTTGGTGAGCAGGAAGTACGGCACCAACTGCTCGCGCCACTCGGGCTTCAGCCCGGCGCGGTACAGGGGCAGGCCGGCGCTGAGCGCGTCGTAGGCGGCCTGCAGCGCGTCGAGTTCGGCGGCGGCGCCCTTGTCGAGCTTGGCCTGTCGGGTGGCTTGCGAGAGCCGCTTCTCGACGGTCTCGAGATCGGCGAGGGCGAGTTCGATCTCGACGATGCGCAGGTGCTCGAGCGGATCCGACGGACCGGGCACGTCGTCGTCCTCGAACGCCCGCAGCACGAACACGATGGCGTCGACCTCGCGGATGTTGGCGAGGAACTTGTTGCCCAGGCCCTCACCCTTGCTGGCACCCTCGACGAGGCCGCCGATGTCGACCACCTGCACGGCGGCATGCACCACGTTCTTCGACTTCGACATGGCTGCCAGACGGTCGAGCCGGTCGTCGGGCACCTTGGCCACACCGATGTTGGGGTCTTTCGTGGCGAAGGCATACGGCGCAGCAAGCGCACCGCCGCCGGTGAGTGCGTTGTACAGCGAGCTCTTGCCCGCATTGGGGAGACCGACGAGGCCGAAGCGTTCCATAGCGAAGGGCCGAGGCTACCGGCAGGTCAGCCGGGCCGACGGGACATGGGCAACCCGGCCGAGGTGGAGCCGACGGGGGTGGCCCGGTAGAGTCGCATACCTATGTCGAAGAAGACCAAGAAGCGCAAGGCCAAGATGCGCCGTTCCAAGGCCAACCACGGTAAGCGCCCGAACATGGGGCGTGGCTGACCCACTGCACCCTTCGTCCGCACCTCCGCCCACCCGGCGCGAGGATGTGGCCGATGTGTGGCACGGGGTTGCAGTAGCCGACCCCTACCGGTGGCTCGAAACGGGCGACTCGCCTGAGGTGGTCGATTGGACCACCGCCCAAAACGAATACACACGCCAGGCGCTCGATGCCCGTCCCGATCGCGGTCGGTGGCTCGAGCGCCTTTCCGCGCTCGTCGGCCTGCCCACGGTCATGGCCTGCCGGGTGCGTGGCGAGCGACTGTTCGTGCTCGAGCGCGGCCGCGGTGCCGACCAGTTCGCGCTGGTGCTGCGCTCGGCCGTCGACCCGACTGTGCCCGCCCGGGTGCTGTTCGACCCGGCGGCACTGGCCGCCGATGCAGCGGTGGCGATCGACTGGTTCCATCCGTCGTCCGATGGCAGCGTCGTGGCGCTCGGGCTGAGCGAGGGTGGCACCGAGAACAGCACCCTGCACCTGCTCGACGTCGATACGGCCACGCTGCGGGCGCTGCGCATCGCCGACACGCGGGCGGCGTCGGTGGCGTGGCAGCCCGACGGAGCGGGCTTCTGGTACGCCCGCTACCCGGCGGGCGACGAGTACCACCGCCACATCCGCCACCACACCATCGGCACCGATCCGGCCGACGACCCGGTGGTGTTCGACCACCTCCCCACCCCCGAATCATGGCCCGACGTCGACGTGTCGGCCGACGGACGGCACCTCCTCGTGCATGTGATGGTGGGATCGGGTCGTCACGACGTCCACCTGTGCGATCTGACGACCGGCGAGTGGAAGGTCGTCATCGAAGGACGGGCTGCCGACACCAGCGTCGAACTCGGTGCCGATGGCATCGTGGCAGTCACCACGGTCGATGCGCCCAACGGTCGACTGGTGGCGGCGCCATTCGCGTCGCCGGGAGTCGAGTCGTGGCGCACGATCGTTCCCGAGCGCGCCGATGCCGTGCTGGGCGGGTGCGCGCTGGTGGGCGACGAGGTGCTGGTCACTGCCAGCCGGGCTGCGGTCGACACGGTCGAGCGCTGGAGCCTCGACGGTCGGCGTCTGCAGGAGGTCGACGGACTGGGACTGGTGTCGGTGGGCAACCTCGTCGCCGACGAGCAGGGCACGGCTGCGTTCGCGCTGGTGAGTTCGTTCACCGCACCCACCGCCGTGTGGCGCATCGACCGCGACGGGGCCCGGCGGTGGTGCCCCGAGCCGCCGGCCGGCGACGAATTGCCACCGCTGACGGTCAGTCGCACCAGTTACCCGTCGCTCGACGGCACCGCGATCGGGCTGTTCATCGTGCACCGCGCCGATGTGGTGCCCTCGCCCGACACACCCACGATCCTCAACGGCTACGGCGGATTCGCCATTGCCGAGTCGCCGTCGTGGATGCCCAACCTGGCCGCCTGGTGTGCCGAGGGCGGGGTGTGGGCAATCGCCGGGCTGCGTGGCGGCTACGAGTACGGCGAGCGCTGGCATCAGGCCGGGCGCCGGGCCACGAAGCAGAACGTGTTCGACGACTTCCACAGCGCGGCCGACTGGATGGTGGCCACGTCGATGGCGTCGCGCGAACGCCTGGCGGTGCACGGCGGTTCGAACGGCGGTCTGCTGGTGGGAGTGGCACTCACCCAGCGCCCCGATCTGGCCCGGGCCGTGTGGTGCGCGGTGCCGCTGCTCGACATGGTGCGCTACCCGCAGTTCCTCATCGCCCGATTGTGGACCGACGAGTACGGCGACCCCGATGTGGCCGACGAGTTCGGCTGGCTGCACGCCTACTCGCCCTATCACCGGGTGCACGAGGGCACGCACTATCCGGCGGTGCTGTTCACCACCGCCGAGGGCGACACCCGAGTCGATCCGCTGCACGCCCGCAAGATGGCGGCGCTGGTGCAGCACGCCACGGCCGCCGCGCCCCACGAACGACCGGTGCTGCTGCTGCAGGCCGGCCGGGCGGGCCATGGCGCAGGCAAGCCGGCGGCGATGCGCATCAGCGACGGTGTCGACGCACTGTCGTTCCTGGCGTGGCAACTCGGGCTCGGAGGCGCGTCGTGACCGCAGTCGTCGCGCTCGAGGTGGTGTCGCCGGTCGAGCCGTGGCAGGCCATCGGATTGCACGTCGTCGACGGCCGCACCTCGGTGGGCGGCATCGAACTGCGCTTCCGTCAGCCGGTGGGTGACGAGGCGGTGCGGATCGACCGCTGGGTGCTGGCCGATTGCCCGCAGGCGGTGGCCGACATCGACGGGCTCGCCACGGCCCACACCGACACCGTGCCTCCTGCAGTCGCGATCGATCACCCGCTGGGCGCCACCCGGTTCGACCACCTGGTCGTGATGACCTCGTCGCTCGAGCGCACCTGCGGTGCCATCGAAGCGGCTACCAGCGAGCCGCTGAAGCGCATCCGCGAGGTCGGGCCGATCCGACAGGGCTTCCACCGCCTCGGTGGCCTCATCATCGAGGTGGTCGAGAGCGAGCGAGTCACCGCGCCCACGGCCTCGTTCTGGGGGTTCGTGCTCATCGTCGACGACCTCGAGGCGGCGTGCGCCCGATTGGGCGACGACCTGGTGTCGCAGCCGAAACCTGCGGTGCAGCCGGGCCGGATGATCGCTTCGTTCCGCGCCGCAGCGGACCTCGGTCTGCCAATCGCGTTGATGACACCCTGAGCCAGCGGCTCGGGGCTCGCTGCGGTCAGTCGTCGAAGCCCTGGCTGCCGTCGTCGGCCAGCGCGGCGAGGTGCGCGGTGCCCTCGGTGCAGTCGGCCAGCAGCGGGCACCAACGGCACG
>JBEICS010000016.1:0-11510 GCA_040383925.1 Acidimicrobiaceae bacterium
CAGATAGCTCAGTCGGCAGAGCATTTCACTCGTAATGAAAAGGTCGAGGGTTCGATTCCCTCTCTGGGCTCCACGTCATCGGCGGAGGTGTGCATGACTCCCTCAGCGCCATCCGATTCCCCGGTATCCGGCGATCTGCGCACGCCCGGCGGGTTGCTGGTGCCCGCAGCGGCACTCGACTGGTCGTTCGCCCGCTCCGGTGGGCCCGGCGGTCAGCATGTGAACACCACCTCGTCGAAGGTCACCCTCACCATCGCTCTCTCTGCGGTGGTGGGCCGGGTTGCCGCCCTCGAGCGCCTGCACGACACACTCGGCGACACCCTCCGCGTCACCAGCCAGACCCATCGCAGCCAGTGGCGCAACCGACAGGACTGCCTCGCCCGCGCTGCCGCCCTGCTCGACGACGCAGCCCGCCCACCCGATCCGACGCGCCGCGCCACCCGGCCCACCCGCGGCGCCGTCGAACGGCGACTCGATGCGAACCGACGCGAGAGCGACCAGATGCAGGGCCGCCGCGGCGGCGGACGCGACGACTGGTGATGGAGAGCACTCGCGTCGACAAGTGGCTGTGGGCCGTGCGCGCTTACCCCACCCGCACGGCTGCCACCGATGGCTGCCAGGGAGGCCACGTACGTGTGAACGAAACGCCCGCGAAGCCCGCCACACCGGTGAAGGTGGGCGACCGCGTGGCCGTCACGGGGCAGGGTCGCGAGCGCATTTACGAAGTGGTCCGCGTCATCGACAAGCGCGTTGGCGCGGCCATCGCCGCCGAGTGCATCGTCGACCACAGCCCCCCTCCACCCCCGAGCGACCAGGCGGCTCCGTTCCTCGTGCGCGACCGCGCCACCGGCCGACCCACCAAGAAGGACCGGCGCGAGATCGACCGCTTCCGACGCCGCTGATGCCCCGTCGCCGGCGCTGGTCGTAGGGTTGCGCCGCTCAGCGATCCGCCGAGCGAACCATCGGAGTGCACCATGACCGTCGACATCCCCGCCACCATGCGCCAGATCCGCTCGCTCGTCACCGCCGACGGCGAACTGCAGTTGTCGATCGCCACGGTCGACACACCCCAACCTGCCGAGCACGAGGTGCTCGTGCGCATCGACGCGGCACCCATCAACCCGAGCGACCTCGGCCTGCTGCTGGCTGCCGCCGACGTCAGCCGCGCCACATCCGGCGGCACCGCCGACTCGCCCGTGGTGACGGCGCCCATTGCCCCACAGGTGATGCCCGGCCTGGCCGCCCGGGTGGGCGAGTCGATGCCGGTGGGCAACGAGGGATCCGGCGTCGTGGTGGCTGCCGGTTCAGCACCCGACGCGCAGGCCCTGCTCGGCCGCACCGTCGCCATCATCGGCGGCGCCACCTACGGCGAGTACCGCAGTGTGCCCGCCGTGTCGTGCCTGGTGCTGCCCGACGGCACCGACCCCGCCGACGGTGCATCGTGCTTCGTGAACCCGCTCACCGCGCTGAGCATGGTGGAGACGATGCGGATGGAGGGCCACACCGCCCTCGTGCACACGGCCGCCGCATCCAACCTCGGGCAGATGCTCGTGAAGATCTGCCTGGCCGATGGCGTGCCGCTGGTGAACATCGTCCGCCGCCCCGAACAGGTCGAGTTGCTGCGTTCACTCGGCGCCGAGCACGTGTGCGACAGCAGCGCACCCACCTTCACCGCCGACCTGACCGCGGCGCTCGTGGCCACCGGCGCCACGCTGGCGTTCGATGCCACCGGCGGTGGCCGCCTGGCCGGCCAGATCCTCGGCTGCATGGAGGCCGCGGCGAACGCCACGGCCACCGAGTACAGCCGCTACGGCTCGACGGTGCACAAGCAGGTGTACATCTACGGCGGTCTCGACCGCAGCCCCACCGAGTTCGTCCGCAACTTCGGCATGGCCTGGGGCATCGGTGGGTGGCTGCTCACGCCGTTCCTGCAGAAGCTCGGCCTGGCGGGCATGCTGCGCCTGCGCGAACGGGTGGTGGCCGAGCTCACCACCACCTTCGCCAGCCACTACACCGACCAGGTGTCGCTGGCCGGCGCGCTGAGCCTCGATGCCGTCGGCACCTACGCCCGCCAGGCGACGGGCCAGAAGTTCCTCATCCGCCCGTCGCTGGCGTAGCAGACGGTCGCCCGGGTCAGAGCCCGAGCGGGCCGGGCAGCCACTCCTCGAGCCGCTCCCACAGCGCATCGGCGCTCTTGGCCAGCAGATGGCCATCGCCCGGCAGGCGCACGAGGTCGCCGTACCCGGCAATGGCCTGCACCATCGCGCTGGTCTCGAACGGCAGGATCTCGTCGCGGTCGCCGTGGAACAACAGCAACGGTGTGCCCTGCAGCCCGCCGGCCACCTCGCACCCCGCCGACTGCGTGGCGAACGTGACCACACCCGACACGATGCCGTGCAGGCCCACACCCACGCGCACCGCCACCGCCCCGCCGAAGCTGTGGCCCATCACCACCACGCGCTCGGCCCCACCACCGGCGACCGCCAACTGAACGGCAGCGGCGGCGTCGATGCAGCACGCCTCGAGGTCGTTCGGCCGACGGTAACTCACCCGCAGCACCGGCACACCTCGGGCCGCCCACTCCATGCCGAGGCGGTGGTACAGGCCGTCGGCTGGACCGAGCAGGCCGCCCATCGCCCCACCGCACAACACCAGCGCCGCCGGCTGCGGAGGCATCTCGTCGCCCGGTTCGTGCCACAGCAGGCTGAGCAGGCCGCGCATCGTGTACATCTCCACATGGCGCAGCGTGGGCGTCAGCATCACGTCCTGGCTGGCCATCACCCCGAGCGCATCGAGCGGTGTCGAGGCCGACCCCGGACCCTGCGGCGAGACCTCGGGTCCGTCAATGCGCTCACCGCTCATCGCAGTTACCCTACTGCGACCATGTCCCCCCGGTACCCCGTCGACCTGCGCGACCCGGACAGTCACGAACTGGCCCGCCGTATCGGCGCGGCCTGGATCGAGATCCGTCGCGGTGCATCGATGGCCGCCCTGCGCGACCACCTCTTCGGCACCGGCGACGACGCACTCGAACAGGGCCAGATGGACACCCTCGACCTGCTCGCCACCCAGGCGTCGTGGCGGATGAGCGACCTCGCCGAGGCACTGCGCGTCGACCCGTCGACGGCTACCCGGGCCATGCAGCGTCTGGTGAACGTCGGCCTCGCCTGCCGCAAGCCGAGCGACGACGACGGGCGCGTGGTGATGGCCGCCATCACCACGGCGGGTCGTGCCCGCCATGCCGAGGTGGCCGAGCGGCGGGCGGAACTGGTGGTGCACCTGCTGGGATCGTTCTCACCCGCCGACCGTGCCGTCCTCGCCTCGATGCTCGAGCGCTTCGTGGGTTCGGTCGACGACTTCGTCGCCCACCTCGACGAGCGCGACCACACCGAATCCGCCTGACTCGGTAGCGCCGGATAGGGTCGCCCCATGGCCGACCAGCAGGCGTTCGCCGCCGCGGCGATGCAGTTCGCCCCACAGCTGTACAACGCTGCGCTGCGCATGACCCGCAACCGGGCCGATGCCGAAGACCTGGTGCAGGAGACCTACCTGCGCGCCTACCGCAGCTACGCCACCTTCGAAGAAGGCACCAACCTGCGGGCCTGGCTGTTCCGCATCCTCACCAACACGTTCATCAACGCCTACCGCTCGAAGCAGCGGCGCCCGCAGGAGACCGACCTCGGCGACATCGAAGATCTCTACCTGTACCGCCGCATCGGCCAGGTGAACCCCGCCTCCATCAGCGCCGAGGACCAGTTGCTCGACCTGTTCACCGACGACGAGGTGAAAGCGGCGCTCGAAGACCTGCCCGAGTCGTTCCGCCTGCCCGTCCTGCTGGCCGATGTGGAGGAGTTCTCGTACAAAGAGATCGCCGAGATGCTCGACATCCCCATCGGCACCGTGATGTCGCGCCTGCATCGGGGAAGAAAGGCGATGCACAAGCGGTTGTTCGACTTCGCACAGGCGCGCGGCCTCATCGTGCCGAGCGACACCGACACCGACCCCGGCGAACCCGCCCCCACCGAGACGTGAACGAATCCACCGATGGCTGACTGCAACCAGACCCTGAACGAGTTGTTCACCTTCCTCGACGGCGAACTCGCCGACGACACCCGCAGCGAGGTGCTCGAGCACCTGATGGTGTGCACCGACTGCCAGGGTGCGTTCGAGTTCCACCACGAACTGAAGTCGGCCGTGTCGCGTAAGTGCAAGAGCGACGAGATGCCTGCCGGACTGATGGCGAAGATCGAAGCCTGTTTCGGCGACGAGTTCGCCGCCGGCCTCGACGGCACCGCCTGACACGATCGCATCACGTTTGCCCGGAATGGCTCGACCGGGCCCCGGTCTGGCTACGCTGGCGGCATGTTCGCTGCAAACATCTGGCACTGGTGGCTCGGCGTGCTTCTCGCCCTGGGGAGCGCCGCGGCAGTGCTGGCCCTCGTGGCCGGGTATCTGAAGAGCGTCACTTCCCAGCGTTACCCGGGCAAGCGCTTCCGTACCGAGGACTGACCACCGCGTGGATGCCGCGTCGGCCCGCTTCACGGGCGCCGCGGCCGAACGCATCGCCGGGCTGCTCGCCCGGTGCGCCTTTCCCCCTCCGGGTTCCCTTGTCGTCTGTGCCGTCTCCGGCGGCGCCGACTCGACAGCGCTCGCCGTGCTGGCCGTCGAAGCCGGGTGTGCCGTCACCATCGCGCACGTCGACCACGGACTGCGCCCCACATCCGCCGACGATGCGGCACTCGTGCAGCGCACCGCCGCCATCCTCGGCGTGCCCTGCACCGTGCAGACGGTCGACGTGGGCGACGGCCCCAATCTCGAGGCCCGGGCCCGGGCGGCGCGCTACGCCGTACTGCCCGCCGACGTGCTGACCGGGCACACCGCCGACGACCAGGCCGAGACGGTGCTCATCAACCTGCTGCGCGGCGCGGCAGCGAGCGGCCTGGCAGCCATGCGGGCCGGGCCCACGCGGCCGCTCCTGGCGTTGCGACGGGCCGACACGGTGGAGGTGTGCCGACTGGCCGGCATCGCCACTGCGGACGACGAATCGAACGCCGACCCGCGATTCGTCCGCAATCGCGTGCGCCACGAGGTGCTGCCACTGCTGGCCGATGTGGCCAACCGCGACCTCGTGCCACTCCTCGTCCGCCAGGCCGATGTGCTGCGCGCCGACGACGACCTGCTCGACGAACTCGCGGCGGCGCTCGATCCAACCGACGCGCGGCAACTCGCCGCAGCGCCGCCACCGCTGGCGCGACGGGCCGTGCGGCGCTGGCTGACCGGCCTCGACCCGGTGGGGCACCCACCCGATCTGGCCACCGTCGAGCGGGTGCTCGCAGTCGCCCGCGGCGAATCAACGGCATGCGATGTGGCGGGAGGGCACCGCATCGCCCGATCCAGGCAACGATTGTCACTGATCGGGCACGACGATCGGTTCGCCTGAACCGATCGGGGCCCCGGTCGTATAGCCTGGCACCGCTTTGTCAGACCGACCGTAGAGCAGCAGATGCCACCTCGCCTTCGCGGGAAGTGGGCCCTCGGGATCACCCCTCGCAACTTCACCTGGATCATGAAGGACAAGCTCGCCATCTGCGAGCGTCCTGGCGGCTACGGCGACAACCATCGTCGCGTCCGCCGGCAGGAAGAGATCATCTGGCTGCGCGAGAACGGGTTCGGGTGCCTCATCAGCATCATCCCGGCCCCGCACAACCTGCACAACTACGACGAACTCTCGCTGCCCTACCGGCACCGGCCCTTCACCGGCCTCGACGACCTGGGCGAGTGGTTGCGCGGGTTCTACGCGGAGCTGAACGATCTGCTCGGTTCGGGCGTGAAGGTGATCGTGCACAGCGAGCACCTCGATGACCGCGTCGTCGGCATCATGGGCGGCTACATCCGCTGGAGCGGACTGGTCGACGACCCCTCACAGGCCATCACCGTGATCGAACGCATCGCCGGGCGCCCGCTCGACCCGTTCGGTCGCGACGTGATGCTGATGGCCGCCGACCTGCGCTGAACCGCCAGAACCTGGCTCGCCAGAACCTGGCTGGCAGGGATCTCAGCCGGCGGCGATGACGTCGACGATGATGTCGGCAGGCTGGATCGACGAGATGCACACCGCACCGCCGCCGAGTCGCACCGCAACCACCTCGCTCGACACCCGCTGTGCCGACTGGGCCGAGACCGAGCCGGTGCTGCGGCCTTCACCACACGGCACCACGAACACACTCGTCGGCTTGTCGCCGCTGATGGTCGTGATCGACAGCACCGCCGTGGTTGCCCCACCCGACACGCCGGCAACACCGGCGACCGGCACCGATACCGGTGACATCCACACCTTCGAACCGGTGTTCCGCGAGTCGTAGATGCGTGCCGGGTCGACCGCCGTGGGCACGGTGCCTCCGGCCCAGGTCGCAGTGACATCGACGATCACGTCGGTGTCGACCGTGCTGCTGAGGCACCAGCCCGAGGCGCTCACCCGCATCGTCATCGAGAACGAGGAGATGGCGTCACCGGTGAAGGGGGTCTGCCACGGACCCTGCCCGCAGAAGCCGAGCGACAACGTGCCGGGGGCCGCAGGATTCACCATCGTGATCGAGGCGGTGAGCGCCTGGGTGCCGTTGGCGACACCCAGCATGGCGGGCGTCAGCGTGAGGGTGGTGCCAGCCGTGAGACGAGCGGTGTTGCGGGTGTCGACGACCCGTGCGGCACTGACCGGCTGCACACCCACACCGGCGGCAGCCTGCGCAGCGAGCACCTCCACCTTCACGTCGGCGGCCGTGCTGACGAACAGGCAGATGCTGCCCTTCACCACCTCGACCACCGAGGTACCGACCGCGGTCTCGCCGGCGCCGTAGCTCACCTGCGACACGCCCGGAACCCCGGGGAGGTCGCACGGATAGGTGGCCAGGTAGCCGGACAGGCCTGCGCTCTCGGCCGTCAGGCGCACGATGACGCCCTTGGTACCCGTCGGCACGCCGGCCAACTGGTCGACCCTGATCTTCTGGCGGCTCTGACCGGCCAGCGGGACAGCACCCCAGGCCGAGTCGTAGGCAGTCTTCGGGGCCATGAACTGCCACTTCGTGCCGGCGGCTGGCGTCGGAGGAGCAGGCGTCGTGGGAACCGGCGTCGTGGGTGCAGGCGTCGTCGGCGCCGGCGCAGTGGTGCCAGGGACCGTGGTCGCCGGAGCCGAAGTGGGCGGCACGGTGGTGACCGGCGGCATCGTCGGCGGCGTGGCACCATCGGGCTGCGGCAACGGTGCGGTCACCCGGCAGGCGTCGACCGCACGGATCGAGGCCGTCGGGTTGATGGCCTTGCCACCGTAGGGGTGGATCTCGAAGTGGAGGTGCGGCGACGAGGCGTTACCGGTGCGACCCACCCAGCCGATCACCTGACCGGCCTTCACACGCGACCCCACCTGCAGACCAGGAGCGAAGGCGGCAAGGTGGGCGTAGAAGAAGTAGGTGCCGTCGTCGGCAGTGAGCCACCAGGCGTTGCCCGACAGCGAACCGGGCCGGTCGAGGTTCTGGCGGGTGAGCGTGCCGTCGGTGACGGCATAGAGGTACAGGCCCGAGCGGGCGATCACGTCGACGCCCTCGTGCTTGCGGCCGCCGCCGCGCGGTGCCTGCCAGGTGTCGGTGTACCAGCAGGGTCCCTGCACGGGGAAGGCTGCCATCTCGATCAGCGTGGGGGGCACCGTGGTAGTGGGGGCGGGCACGGTGGTGGTGGGTGCCCCCGGAACCGTCGTGGCCGGAACCGTGGTGACCGGAGTCGTGGTTGTCGGCACAGCTCCAGCGGGCAGGCAGATGGTGGTGCCGACGTACAGCGGCGTCGCCTGCACAGCGGCGTTGATGCTGAGCAGGGCGTCCATCGACACGCTCACCTTGCGGGCCACACCCCACCAACTGTCACCCGTGACGACGACATAGGGATTGGTGCAGGCGGGCGCCTTGCGAGGTGCCGCGGCCGTTGCCGAGGCGGAACCGTTGTCGTTGCTGGCGTCGGCGGTGACGGCGAGGGCACCCACCGCCAACTGCAGTGTGAGGCCGAGCGCAGCCGCTCGCCGATAGCGCCGAAGGCCCATCGGCCGCCGCTCTTGATGATTGCCCGACATTTCCATGACCACGGCCGACCTCCTCTCCGTTCTCGCCTTGCAGGGGGGTATCGGAGGGGTGGTGCCGGGGCTTGTGCCGCGACGGCGCTTCTTGAGGAAAGCCTGAACAGACCTCACCGAGGGCGCGACCACGGAGCGGGGAACTTGACGATCGGCTGACAAAACCCCGTACAGACGTCCCGTACGGAACGCCCTGTACAGGCCGTTCGGCGGGCAAGCACGGGTCGTGGTGCAGCCGGACCGACGGTCAGGGATAGGGTGACCGCATGCGGGGCCAACGGCTGCTCGTGAGTGGGATGGGCGGCGAGCTGGGCTCGCTGGTCGCCTCGCTGCTCGAAGCCGAGCCGTGGGTCGGTGCGCTCATGGGCATCGACGTCGATCCACCCCGCCGACGCCTGCGGCGCGCCGAGTTCCACCGCATCGAGCCGACCGACCGCGACCGCATCGTCGACGTGGTCACTACGTTCGATCCGCACGTGCTCGTGCATCTCGCGGTGTGGGAGCCCGACGCCCGCGCCGGCACCGGCACCGCCCGGTCGTTCACCGACGCCGCAGCCGCAGCCTTCATCGGCGCTGCCGCCGAGTGCCGCTCGCTCGAGAGCATCGTGGTGCGCAGCGGCATCGAGTTGTACGGCCGCAGCCGGCACGCGCTCACCCGACCCGACGAGTCGGTGGCCGCCCAGCCCACCACCGAATACGGACGCATGCTCGCCCGCCTCGAAGCCGCTGCCCGGCAAGCGGGCGAGCGCATCGGCGTGCCCGTGGGCCTGCTGCGCCTGGCACCGGTGCTGGGCCCGCACGTGCCCAGTCCGCTGGGCCGGCTGCTGCGTCAACCGGTGGTGCCCTACAGCCTGCTGGCCGATCCGCCCTTCAGCGTGGTCGAAGACACCGATGCGGCGCGGGCGTTCGTCGCCGCGGCCCGGCGGCGCACCGCAGAGCCGGTGAACGTCGTCGGCCCCGGTGCCATCACCGGGCTCCAGGCCATCGCCCGCGGACGACGCATCCCGGTGCCGCTGTTCGGTCCCGAGTGGGGACTCACCCGGCGCATGTCGCATCTGGTCGGTGCGCCGATTCCCGACCATGTGCTCGAGGTGCTCCACCGCGGCCGACTGGCCGACGGGTCACGTGCGCGCGAACTGCTCGGCATCACACCGACGACCAGCACACCCGACGTCATCGACCGGCTGTACGCCTGGGAGAGCGTCGTCCGTGTCCCTGCCGCTGTGCGAGGAGCTGCCTGACGATGGCCACCATCATCGACCTCCCCCGCCGGGCCTTCGACACCACCCGGTCGCTCGCCATGGCCCCCGTGCGCCCGCTCATCCCGGCCGGCATGGTCGACGAGTGGGGCCGCGACGAACACGTCATCCGCGCCCTGTCGCCGTTGTTGCGGTTGCGTTGGAACGCCAGCGTGGGTGGCGAGAACCGCCTGCCCACCCGGGCCGGCGCGCTGCTCGTCACCAACGACCGGCGCCTGTCGTTCAGTCCGCTCTACGTGTCGTGGGCGCTGGCCGAGGCCACCGGCCGACCGGTGCGGTTCGTCGGCCACCCCGACATCGTGCCGTTCGGACCGGCGATGCGCCGACTTGGCGCCATCCTGCGCAACCCCTCCGAGGTGCGTGGCGCACTGCACCACGGCGAACTGGTGGTGCTGGCCGCAGCACCCACCAACCATCCCCGCTACGCGGGCACCATCGATCCGGCGCTGGTGGGCGCTGCCGTCATGGCCGGCGTCGGGGTGTTCCCGGTGGCCTCGATGAGTTCGCCGATCGGCCGCTCCACCCGGGTGCAGGTGGGCGCGCAGGTGCGCCTGCGCACTAAGCGACGGGGTCCGCTGGCCGAGGCCGAGTTGGCCGAACTCACCCAGCGCCACCTGCAGCGCATGCTCGACGAACTCGGCGGGGTGCAGACCGGAATGACCGCCATCGACTGGCTGGGCGAGGGCTGATGGCGTACGCCCGCACCTCCGACGGCCTCCGGGTGCACTACGAGGTGCTGGGCCGCGCCAGTGCGCCGCCGGTGCTGATGATCCAGGGCCTCGGCGCCGACAAGCACGGCTGGGACATGCAGCGTTACGTGTTCTCGGCGAAGTACCGGGTGATCGCGCTCGACAACCGCGGTGCCGGGCGCAGCGACAAGCCCTTCGGGCACTACAGCCTCGAGCAGATGGCCGACGACGCCATCGCCGTGCTCGACGCGGCAGGCGTCGACTCGGCACACGTCATCGGCGCGTCGATGGGCGGCGCCATCGCCCAGATCGTCGCCGTGAAGCACCCGACGCGGGTGCGTTCACTCACGCTGGTGTGCACGGCCTGCCGCAACCATCCGTGGCGGCGCGAACTGCTCGAGGGCTGGGCGGCACGGGCCACCGAACGGGGCATGGGTGCGATGGCCGCCGAGGCCGCCCGATGGGTCATCGGGCCGCGCTCGTTCCGGCGCCTGCTCCCGGCATTCGGATGGCTCGGGCCGCTCGCGTTCGGTCGACCGACACACGCCTTCGTCGCCCAGGTGCGCGCCATCTTGAACACCGACGAGGCACTCGCCGACGAGTTGGCCACCATCGCCGTGCCCGCTCTGGTCGTGGTGGGCAACCAGGACATCCTCACCCCGCGCGGCGACAGCGAGGAGCTGCACGAGCGGCTGCCCACCTCCGAACTCGTCGTCATCTCCGGTGCCGCCCACGGGTTGATGGTCGAGCACGCCACCACCTTCAACCGGGTGCTCCTCGACTTTCTGGGTCGCGTCAGCACCGCTGCCACCGCCGGTGGCGAATCCTCGTTGCCCACCGCCGTATGAGAGTCGTCGTCGTCGGTGCGGGCCTGTCGGGTCTGATGGCTGCGCGTCGGCTCGTCGCGGATGCCCACGAAGTGGTGGTACTCGACAAGGGCCGCTCGCCGGGGGGCCGACTCGCCACGCGCCGTATCGGTGCCGCCCGACTCGACCACGGCGCGCAGTTCTTCACCGTGCGCTCCGACGCCTTCGCCGAGCACGTCGCCGACTGGCGGCGCGACGGCCTGGTGTTCGAATGGTGCCGTGGGTTCGCCGCCGAGGCCGACGGCTACCCGCGCTACGCCGTGCACGGCGGCATGAACGCACTCGCCAAGCACCTGGCCTGCGGCCTCGACGTGCGCTGCGACTCGCTCGTGTTCTCGCTGCACCGCACGCCGGGCGCACCCGGCGGCGAGTGGGAGGTGAAGCTCGACGATGCGTCGGTCGTGTCGGCCGATGCGCTCGTGGTCACCTGTCCCATCCCGCAGACGTTCTCACTGCTCGTCTCGGCCGACGTGGCGATGCCCGAAGCCCTGTGGCGCACCGACTACGACCGCACGCTGTGCCTGCTGGCCGTGTGCGCCGGCCCCATGGCTGTGCCCGAGCCCGGTGGCGTGCAGGGCGCCGAAGG
>JBEICS010000017.1:0-11392 GCA_040383925.1 Acidimicrobiaceae bacterium
GTGCTGGCCGAGGTGGGCATCCGTCGCTGGGTGCACGGCGCGTTCACGTTCACGCCCGACGGCAACCCGCTGGTGGGTCCGGTGCGCGGATTGCGCAACTACTGGCTCGCCACCGGCTGCATGGCCGGGTTCTCGCAGGGCAGCGCCATCGCCCTCGCCCTGTCGAACTGGATGGTGAACGGCGAACCCGGCTTCGACGTGTTCGGCATGGACATCGCCCGCTTCGGCCCGTTCGCCTCGAACGAGCACTACCTGCGCGACACCACCACGCAGTTCTACGCACGCCGGTTCGTCCTTGCCTATCCGAACGAGGAGCTGCCCGCGGGCCGGCCCTCGAAGGTGTCGCCCGCGTACGACGCGATGGCCGCCGAGGGCGCTCGCTTCAGCGTGCTGTGGGGGATGGAGAGCCCGTCGTTCTTCGCGCCGGACGCGCCCGACTTCGACGAGCACCTCACTCTGCGCCGTTCGAATGCACACGATCTGGTGGCCGATGAGGTGCGCGCCACGCGCGAAGCCGCGGGCATGTTCGAGACCTCGGTGTACGCCCGCTACGAGGTCACCGGACCCGATGCCCGCGCCTGGCTCGACCGACTGCTGGCCTGCACCCTGCCGGGCGAGGGTCGCATCCGCCTGGCGCCGATGCTGGCCCACGGCGGCACGCTGCTGGGCGACCTGTCGGTGGCCTGCCTGGGCGACGACCGCTACTGGCTGGTCGGCTCGTACTCGATGCAGGAGTTCCACCAGCGCTGGTTCGCCGAGAACCTGCCCGAGCGCGGCGTGCGGGTGACCAACCGCAGCGACGACTACATGGGCTTCGCGCTGTCGGGGCCCAAGGCGCGCGACGTGGTGGCGGCACTCACCACGGTCGACGTGTCGACCGCGGCGATGCCGTTCTTCTCGATGCGCTCGATGGCCATCGGCTACGGCGACGCACTCGTGGGCCGCGTGTCGTACACCGGTGAGTCGGGGTTCGAGATCACGGTGCCCACCGTGCAACACCGCACCCTGTTCCACGACCTGATGCGGGTGGGCCGCGACCTCGGCCTGCGCCCGTTCGGTCTGCGCGCGCTCGACTCGCTGCGCATCGAGAAGGCCTATGGCGGCTGGGGCACCGAGTTCGCCCAGAACATCACGCCGACGATGTGCGGCCTCGACCGGCACGTCGCGGCGGCGAAGGGCGACTTCATCGGCCGCGACGCGTTCCTGCGGGCTGCCGAGCAGGCACCTGCCGAGCGTCTCGTGCTGCTCGCCGTCGACACCATCGATGCCGACCCCCGCGGGTGGGAGCCGGTGTGGTCGGGCGACCGCCGCGTGGGCTATGTCACCTCCGGCGCCTATGGGCACACGGCGGGCCTCAGCCTGGCGATGGCCTATGTCGAGGCCGACGCACTCGATGCAGCGCTGCCGCTGGAGGTGTCGGTGGTGGGCGACCGCTTCCCGGCGCGGGTGCTGTCCGAGCCTCCATACGATCCGACAGGCAACCGTCTGCGATCCTGAGCGGCATGCCGCCGACACGACACGGACCTTGGTCGCCGCTGCGGCTACGTGTGTTCCGCGCGCTGTGGATCGCCGCGTTGGTGTCGAACCTGGGCAGCTACATGCACATCGCCGCCGCAGGGTGGGCGATGACCGATCTCACCACGTCGACCGCGCTGGTGGGCCTGGTGCAGACCGCCTGGGGTGTACCCGGGTTCCTGCTCGCCCTGCACGCCGGAGCGTTCGCCGATCTGTTCGACCGGCGACGGCTGATCATCGTCACCGAGGCGCTGGCGCTGGTCATCGCCGGCTCGCTCGCCGTGCTCGACTGGGCGGGCGGGCTGACCAGCGACCTGCTGCTGCTCGGCACGTTCTTCGAATCGCTCGCCATCACCGCATCCGTGCCGGCCTTCATGGCCATCATGCCGTTGCTCGTCGACGAGGAACGGCTGCCGCAAGCGCTCGGACTCGATGCCATCTCGCGCAACATCGCCCAGAGTTTCGGCCCGGCGCTGGCGGGGCTCATCATCGCTGCCTCGGGTCCGGGTGCCGTGTTCGCCGTCAACGCGCTGTCGTTCGTGGGTGTGATGCTGGTGGTCGGTCGGCAGCGCTGGCTGGGCCGCACCGAACCCGTGCCGTCGGGCACCGGGTTCGGGCAGGTGAACCGGGCCATCGCGCACGGGGTGGGCGTGGCGGCGCGCGACCGGGTGCTGCGGCATCCGCTGGTTCGCCTGGCGGTGGTGGTGGGCGCCACGTCCAGCGTGGGGGCGTTGTTGCCGGTGCTGGCCAAGGACGAGCTCGGGCAGTCGGCAGTGGGCTTCGGGCTGATGTCGGGCGCGCTCGGGGTGGGTGCCGTGGCGGCGATGCAACTGCTGCCTTCTGCTCGCGACCGATGGAGCCTCGAGACGATCGCACTGGCGTCGTCGTTGGTGTGGGTGGCCGGTGCATTGGTGGTGGCCGAGGCAGGCAACCTCACCGTTGCGCTCGTCGGCCTGCTCGTCGCCGGCGCCGGTGCCATGGCCGTGCTGAACGTGCTGTTCTCGCACCTGCTCGTCAACCTGCCCGACGACCTGCGTGGTCGGGGCTCGTCGCTCGGGATGCTGATGGCCTGGGTGGGTGGCTCCATCGGCCCGTACCTGTGGGGCGTGATCGCCCACGGCACCAGCGTGCGGGTGGCCATCGCCATCTCGGCTGCAGCGACGGTGGTGGCCGCTGCGGCCTGCCGAGCCGCGCTCCCGCTCGAACACCGCGCCCCTGCAACCGCTTCGTGAGCCGCCGCCGGTCTGGACCGTGCCGAACCTCACGAAGCCCGAGGATCCGTGAGCGGACACCCGGCCAGGCCGTGCGTAACCTCACGGAGCCCCGGCCGGTCGAGAGCCGAGTGCAGCGCCTGCGGCGCTGGAGCGGGTGACCGGATCCGTCGCTGCGCTCCTCCCGATTCGAGAGCCGAGCGCAGCGCCTGCGGCGCTGGAGCGGGTGACCGGAATCGAACCGGCATCATCAGCTTGGAAGGCTGAGGTTCTAACCGTTGAACTACACCCGCAGAACGCAGCGAGTGTATCCAGGCGACCCACGACTAGGGTCGCCGAGATGATTCGCCTCTCCCGCTCTGCCGCCGTCGGTCTGCTCGTCGCACTGGGGCTGGTGGGATGCGCCGGGGGTGACGAGGGCGCCACGGCCGTTCTCGACGCGACCACGCTGGCCCCGGCCACGACGCTCGCTCCCGCAACCACGGAAGCGCCTGCAACGACGGACGCGCCTGCAACGACGGCAGCGCCCACCAGCACCGCCGCGCCGACCACGGTCGCCCCCACCGGCGTTGTGTTCCCGGGTGCCGACTGGGAGACCGCTCCCTTGCCGGCCGGGATCGACCAGGCTGCGCTCGACGCTGCGGTCGACACGGCGTTCGGTGCCTCCGACAACCAGGCTCGCGTGCAGTCGATCGTCATCGTCCAGGGTGGTCGCATCGTCTACGAGCGGTACCACCCGCTCGACGGGCCCGACACGATCATGGACTCGTACTCGGTGGCCAAGAGCGTCACGTCGTCGCTCATCGGCGTCCTGGTGGGCGACGGGAAGTTGGCGGTCGACGAGCCGGCGCCCATCGCGCAGTGGTCCGATCCGGCCGACCCTCGCCACGCGATCACGCTCGAGCACCTGCTGCACATGGCGAGCGGTCTCGAATACGCCGAGGAGTACGGGCCCGGTTCGAAGGTGCTCGGCATGATGTCGGCGCCGTCGGCCTCGGAGTACATCGCGTCGTTCCCGCTCGAGTCCGAGCCCGGCAGCACCTTCGAGTACTCGACGGGCACCACCGCCATCCTGGCCGGCATCGTCACCGACACCGTCGGCGACGTCGAAGCAACCGACCGGTTCATCGCCGAGCGACTGCTCGACCCGATCGGCATCACGTCGATGCAGTTCACCCGCGACCAGGCCGGCCGCTGGGTCGGCGGGTTCGGTGCCAATGCGACGACCCGCGACTTCGCCCGGTTCGGCCTGCTGTTCGCGAACGACGGTGTGTGGGACGGCACGCGGATCCTGCCCGAGGGATGGGTCGAGTACAGCCACACGCCGTCGCCCACCAACCCCCAGTACGGCGCCCAGTGGTGGATGTTCCGCGACGGCGCGTTCGAGGCTCGCGGGTTGTTCGGGCAGATCGTCCTGGTGTCGCCGCGTAACGACCTGGTGGTGGCCATCAACACCAAGCAGGGCGGCGATGCCGACGCCCTGAACAACGCGGTCTACGCCCTGTTCGACCAGGGCGCCTGACGAGCGAGGAGCGTGCCGATCATGCCGAAGTTCTCTCACGACGGGATCGACCTGTGGTTCGAGGTGGTCGGCAGTGGGCCGCGGGTGCTGGTGTTCAACGGCTCGGGTGCCTCGATCGACACGTCGCGGCTGCTCATCGATGCCCTGGCCACGCAGTGCGAGGTACTGGTGCACGACCAGCGCTGCCTCGGCCGTTCGTCGATCCCCGTCGAGCAGCCCAGCATGGCCGACTACGCCGCCGACGCACAGCGACTGCTCGACCACGTCGGCTGGTCGAGTGCCGCGGTGTTCGGCATGAGCTTCGGTGGGATGGTGGCGCAGGAGTTCGCCGTCACCTGGCCCGAGCGGGTCGAGCGTCTCGCCCTGCTGTGCACGTCGCCGGGCGGCGCGGGTGGGTCGAGTGCGCCCCTGCATCTGCTCGCCGACATGGAGCCGACCGAACGGGCGCGCACCAGCCTGCACCACCTCGATACCCGCTTCGACGCCGCCTGGTTGGCCGACCACCCGTTCGACCGGGCGATCGTCGAGCAGATGGCCGCCCGTCAGGGCGAGGAGAAGTCAGCCGAGCGCCGACGAGGTGATGCCATGCAGTTGGAGGCGCGGCGACATCACGACGTGTGGGACCGGTTACCCCGCATCACCTGTCCGACGCTGGTGATGTGCGGCGAGTTCGACGGGCTGGCGCCGCCGGCCAACAGCGAGGCCATCGCGTCGCGGGTGGCGAGCAGCGAGCTGCGGCGGTATCAGGGTGGCCACATGTTCATCGCGCAAGACCGTCGGGCGATGCCCGATGTGCTCGCGTTCCTCACCGCCTGAGCAGGCAGACTGACGGCCATGTACGTGCCCTCCATCCTCACGGTCCCGCTCGCCCCCACCGGGCCGGTGCGCGCCGACCACCCCCAGCAGGCGCTCACCTCCGACTGGCCGCTGCTCGACGACGGTGAGGTGCAGATCGGGGTGTGGGAGTGCACCCCTGGCACCTTCAGCGGCAGCACCGGCGACTTCGACGAGACGATGTTCATGGTGTCGGGCCGGGTGACGATCGATCACGAGGAGGGTGGCTACGACATCGCGCCGGGCACCCTGTGGGCCACACCGCGTCAGTGGGCCAACGCCTGGACCGTGCACCAGACGGTGCGCAAGCTCTACGTCATCGACAACCGACCGGGTGGGGGAGCGGGCGCTGCGCACCTCGCCAACGCCTACGACGTCGATCTCGGCCCCGGTGTACCGCGGGCCAACGCCATCGCGGGCGCGCCGGTCGAGTCGAGCCTCACGCTCTGGGCGCACAACCGCATCGAGACGGGCGTGTGGGAGTGCACTCCCGGCGAGTTCCCGTTCCGACGCGATGGTTACGACGAGGTGTTCTGCGTGTTGTCGGGGCGGGCCACGCTGCACATCGACGGCCCCGCCGGCACCGGCCAGTCGCTCACGCTCGTTCCGGGCGCCGTGGTGCTCACCCCGGCTGGGCTCACCGGGCGCTGGCACGTGCACGAGACCTTGCGCAAGGCGTACACGATCGTCACGCGACAGCCCTAGGCTCCACTCCGTCGTCGTACTCGTCGACGTCGTCGCGGATTCCTCAGGAGGTACGTGGTGGGCACAGGTTCGGCAGTCGTGACGGTCATCGTCGTGGTCGTGGTGCTCGCAGCACTGCTCACCTCGATTCGTACCGTCGCCCAAGGCAGCGTCGCGGTCACCACGGTGTTCGGCAAGTACCGAGCCGTGAAGCGGCCCGGCCTCAACTTTCTCATCCCGTTCGTCGAGCGCATCTTCCGGCGCATCAGCACCCAGAACCGCGCCGTCGAACTGCAGTTCCAGGCCATCACCCAGGATCAGGCGAACGTCTACTTCACGGCGATGATGGTGTATGCGGTGCTCGACGAGAGCGAGCAGACCATCAAGAACGTGGCCTTCAAGTTCGTCAGCGAGAAGGACTTCCTCACTGCCCTGGTGCGCAGTGTCGAGGGCAGCACCCGCGGCTTCGTGGCCACCATGCGCCAGGCCGAGATCCTCGGTCTGCGCGGCGAGATCGTGAAGGAAGTGAAGGAGAACCTCGACCAGACGCTCGAGACCTGGGGCTACCACCTCATCGACCTGCAGCTCAACGACATCACCTTCGACCAGGCCATCACCGCCTCGATGGCCCAGGTGGTGGCCAGCAACAACCTCAAGGCGGCCGCCACCAACGAGGGCGACGCGCTGCTCATCCGCAAGACCAAGCAGGCCGAGGCCGAGGGCACAGCCATCCGCATCGCCGCCGAGGCCGAGCGCACCGCGGCGCAACTGCGCGGTCAGGGCGTGGCGCTGTTCCGCGAGGAGGTGGGCCGCGGCCTGGCGCAGGCTGCTCGCGAGCTCGAGGACCGCAACGTCGACTCGTCGCTCATCCTGTTCTCGATCTGGACCGAGACCATCCGGCACATGGCCGAGAACGGCAAGGGCAACGTGCTCTTCCTCGACGGTTCGCCCGATGGAATGCAGTCGCAGCTGCGCGATCTGATGGCCATGCAGCAACTGCACCTCGTCGGTACCAACCTTCCCGCCACACCTCCGGAGGTGCAGCTGTGACCCGTCCGTTCCGCTTCGGCTGCCAGGCCTACAACGCGTCCAGTCGCGCCGAGTGGAAGGACAAGGCCCGTCGCGCCGAAGACCTCGGCTTCTCCAGCTTCATGCTCGCCGACCACTACATCGGGCCCGGGCCGGCGCTCAGCGCCACCAACCATCCGCTCCAGTCGTTGGCCGCAGTGCCGGCCATCGCCGTCGCCGCCGAAGCGACCACCTCCATCAAGGTGGGCGCACGGGTGATGTGCATCGACTACCGCAACCCTGCGGTGCTGGTGAAGGAGATGGCCACCCTCGACCTGCTCAGCGACGGCCGTCTCGAAATGGGTCTCGGTGCCGGGTGGCTGCAGGGCGAGTACGAGGCGATGGGTGTGCCGTGGGACCCGGCCGGGGTGCGCATCACCCGCCTCGGCGAGGTCGTGCGCATGGCCAAGTTGCTGATGGCCGACGGTGAGGTGAACTTCGAGGGCACCACCGGTGTGCGCGCTGTCGGGTTCGAGGGCCTGCCGAAGACCGTGCAGCGCCCGCACCCGCCCATCATGATCGGCGGCGGTGCCGAGCGCGTGTTGAAGTTGGCGGCGCGTGAGGCCGACATCGTCAGCTTCAACTTCGACAACTCGTCGGGCAAGATCGGTCCCGACGTACCCACCTCGGGTGCCGAGGCGGTGGCCCGCAAGGTGGCCTGGGTGCGCGAGGGGGCGGGCGATCGGTTCGACCAGCTCGAACTCGAGATCGCCGCCTACTTCACGTTCGTCGGCGACAAGGGAATGCAGATGGCCGAAGCAATGGCCGGCCGGTTCGGGCTGGACGTTCCGCAGATGCTCGCCCACCCGCACGGACTGTTCGGCTCGATCGACGCCATCTGCGACGAACTCGAGCGCCGCCGCGAGCAGTTCGGCATCTCGTACGTCACCGTGGGCGACAGTGTGGCCGAGGCATTCGGTCCGGTCATCGCCCGCCTCGCCGGGCGCTGAGGCGCCTCAGCGCTTCGGCCTGCTCACGTACATCCGGGCATCGCGGTCGTCTTCGCGGCCTGCCATTGCGTTGCGCACCTGCGAACCACCGAAGCGCTCGGCGAGGTCGCGGTGCAGTGCGGCGAGGCTGTCGGGTGCTGCCCCGTGGCTGTCGACCGTCGTGACGATCTCGACGAGTTCGAGGTCGCGGTGGCGGATGATCTCGACGATGCGCCGTTCGACCGGCCAGTCGATGATCGACGCCGTGGTGATCTCGTAGAAGCCGCCCGCAGCGCCCGGTCGGGGGGTGATGCGGTGCACGTGTCGGTGCCCGACGAGCCACGCCACCACGCACGGGTGCCGGTGCACCACCTCGAGCAACGCCGGGCCGAGATGGCGGTCGGGGTCGTCGCCGCGGGTGTTCACCAGTGAGTCGACACCGTGGTGGCTGGCCAGCACGGCGAGCCGATCGGCGTCGTCGAGCAGGGTGAGCTGTTCGTCGAGCCACTGCAACTGGGCGGTGCCGATGCTGCCCTGGTAGTCGCCGAGGGGGTGGTTCGTGTCGAGCATCACGACGCTGAGATGGGGGAGGTGCACCACCGTGTCGGCCGAGGCTCGCCCGACGTGAGCGGCGTCCCAGCCGGCAGCGCCTGCGGCGACGTGGGCGCGCATCCAGTCGTCGAGGTCGATCGGCCGACGTGCGGCATCGGCGGTGATGCGCCGATCGCCCCGGCCGAGGAAGCGGTCGGGTTCGTCGACGAACAGCGCGAGCACGTCTTCGGGCTCGAACCCCGGCACCGGGAACAGGCCCTTGTCGGCGCCGACCGCAACATCGGCGAGTCGTGCGTTGGCGAACGCGGTGCCGGCCACCATCAGGTCGTGGTTGCCGGGCAGGCTGGTCCACGGCAGGCCGACGCCGGTCGAGTCGATGGGCTCGGCGACCCGCTCGAAGAAGTCGGCAACGGTCGGGTAGCCGCGTGCCTTCCAGGTGTCGACCACGTCCGGCAGCGGGCTCCAGTACGGCCAGGGCTCGGCGCCGCGGTGGTCGGATGCGTCGTGCGGGCTGCCCTCGGCCGGAAGCGACACCCTGCCGCCTGCCACGAGCCCCAGATAGGCATCGAGTTCGTTCGCCTGGGCGTTGTCGATGTTGTCGCCGGTGCACACGACGAGGTCGATGGGTAGACCACGGGTGCCGGGTGCTGGATGGGCGCGCAGCAGGTCGACGTGCGCCGCCATGGCCCAGGGCACCAGGGCCTCTTGGGGCCGGTGCATGTGCAGCAGCGGCCGCCAGCGCGGGTCGTGCGCGAGGGTCTCGATCCACTCGAAGCGCATCGGCGACGCAGCGTCGAGCACGTGCAGATCGGAGAAGTGGCACAGTGTGCCGACGACTTCGCCCACCATCGGCCGGTCGGCGGGCGGTGCCCCCAACTCGAGGTGGCCGATACGGCTGCGGTGCGGGGAGGGGAGCAACACGATGCCCGACTGTACCCGCCGGCGATCTGTACCCACCGGTGATGAATGGTCGGGGCGGGGAGATTTGAACTCCCGACCCCCTGCTCCCAAAGCAGGTGCGCTACCGCTGCGCCACGCCCCGAACGAGTCGTCAGGCTACGGCCTCGATCTCCCATTCCACCGAGTAGCCGTCGGCGCTGGGCCGGCCGGTGAAACGCCGTCCGGTGATGGAGACGACCTCGAGCACCAGCCAGTGGGTGCGGTCGTCGGTGATCCACGGGCCCGGGTCGGGCAGGTCGTGGTGATCGGTGATGTGGTGCACCGTGCCGCGTACCAGCACGCTCCACGCCTTGCGGGCCGCCTCGTCGATCTCGTCGACCTCGATGGATGCGGGGCCCTCGTACCGACCGAGCAACGAGCCGGGCGCGGTGCGCACCACCACCCGGTGCCCGGTGTCGTCGCCCATCACGCGGATGTTCACCGGCAACGCGATCGGGCAGCCGTGGTCGATGACCACGAGCCGCCCGATCCGTTGCGTGGCGAGCAGCGACCAGCAGTCCCAGGCCGGGAGTTCGAGCCGCTGCACGCTCATCGGTTACTGCTCCACGATCAGGGCGGTCACCATGCCGAACATGCCGGTCGGGCCCTCGGCGTGGTTGAGGATGTGGCAGTGCCAGGCCCACACACCCTGGTCGACGGCCTTGTAGAGCACCGTGTAGCGCTCGCCGGGGGCGATGTTGATGGTGTCGCCGGGCATCGGGAAGTCGAGCGGCACACCGTCCTTGGCCGTGATCCAGCCGACGGGTTGGTGGAGGTGCATCGGGTGGGCCATCAGGCCCTCGTTGAGATAGGTCACCTCCATGACCTCGCCCTTGCGCAGGGTGTAGGGCTCGGTGGCGGGGAAGCTCTTGCCGTTCAGCGACAGCCCGATCGTGCCGGCGTCGTTCAGCACCATGGTCACCTTCTTGTCGACCTGGGTGTAGCCCTTCTCCTTCAGGTAGTCGGGGATGGGCATCTCGCCGATGAAGAACCCGCCGAACATGCCGTTGGGCACCTGCGACTGGGCATTGTGGTGCGAGTGGTAGATGCCGACCGCCGGCTCGAGGGCCTCGAACTCGTAGATGAACGTCTCACCGGGCTCGACCGCCTTCTGGTTGTAGGGGTCGACACCGTCCATCTGGTTCGGCACGCGGATGCCGTGGAAGTGGATGTCGGTGCTCTCGGGCAGGTTGTTGGTCAGCACGACCCTCACCTTGTCGCCCACGTTCACCCGGATCTCGGGAGCCGGCACCACACCGTTGTAGGTCCATGCCTTCACCAATTTGCCCGGCTCGACCTCCCAGTCGACGATCTCGGCCGTGACGGCGTACTCCTTGGTGCCGTCGGCGAGGATCGTCGGCTCGAGCAGGGTGCCACCCTTGCCCTCGGTCTTGGCCGGGAACTTGAGGGCGACGTCGAGCATCAGCTTGTCCATCTGCTGCCAGGTCATCGTGCCCTCACCGGTCATGCCGCCGGTCATGCCGCCGGTCATGTCGCCGCTGCCGCCGACCGTCACCTTGCCGGTCATCCCGCTGGCCGCGTGGCCGGCGATCTCACAGAGCATGTCGTAGGTGCCGTCGGCCACGGTGCCGAGGTCGAGTTCCTCGCTGGCGCCGGGCTGCAGGTCGGAGCTCTTCTTGCCCAGCGCGGGCAGCGACAGGTTGTGCACCATCGAGCCCTTGTTGGTGATCTTCAGGATCACCTTGCCCGACGGGATCGCAGGTGTCGCCGGGGTGATGGCGAATTCGGAGAGTTCGATCTCGACGACTGTCGCCCCACTGTCGCCGGTCGTCGCGCTGTCGGCGCTGCCGCTGTCGCGCAACCCGAACAACGCCAACACGAAGGCAGCGATCGCCACCACGAACGCGCCCCAACCCAGTACTGACCGCTCTTGTCTGCTCATGGGCCCCATCCTCGGCGCCGACCGGATAGGAGCGGCAGGGACCGAGGGCACTGCCGCGTAGGACCAACGTCCCGATCAGGCGTCCCGATCAGGCGTCCCGATCAGGCGTCGGGAAGGGGGACCCACCAGTGCAGTTCGCTGCCCCGTTCGGGACGAGGGGAGATGGTGCAGGCCCCACCGAGCAGACGGGCCCGCTCGGCCATGTTCCGCAGTCCGTTGCCCGACACGGTGTCGA
>JBEICS010000018.1:0-11373 GCA_040383925.1 Acidimicrobiaceae bacterium
ACCACCAGGCCCACCGCCACCACCGCGGTCGACATCGAACCCGCCAGCGCACCACCGAGGCCCAGCAGCGCGAACGTGCGCGTGCCCATCGGCGGCGACTCCTCGTGCTCGACCCAGGCGTGCCGCTCGCGTTCGAACCCGAGCAGCAGGCCGATGGCCGCGGCGACGACGAACGGCTCGACACCGCCGCTCATCGCGACCTCGGATCCATCGCCACATCCTGCACCGCAACGAGTCTGGCCCTCGTCGAGCCGACCTACCAGGGCACTAGGTCACCCAGGGCACTCGGTCACCTGGGTGACACGGGCGGAACCTTCAGCGCGCAACCGGCCGTTCGCGACACAACTCGTACGTGTTCACCCACGGCCGCAGTTCTTCGAACACCCGGCTGGCTCGGAGCACGCCCACATCGTCGTACCGGCCACCGATGATCTGCATGCCCACCGGGAGGCGACCATCGATCATGCCGGCCGGGATCGAGGCCGCTGGATGGCCGGTGAAGTTGAGGAAGTAGGTCATGCACCAGCCGATCAGCGGATCGACCGGCTGACCGGCCACCTCGCTCGGCCCGACCGTGTCGCCGTCGTCGCGGTTGGGCACCTGTACGGCCGACAGGGTGGGCGTGATCAGGAAGTCGTAGCGATCGAGCACACCCTGCACCGCGTCGTACACGGCGGTGCGCATCGCCTGGTCGCGGTTCAGATCGACGACACCGAAGCCGTACCCGCGCTCCACCCGGCGTACGTACTCCGGCGGCATCGACGCCCGGTGCTCGCCGAACAGATCGACCCCGGCCGCCTTCAGGCCTTCGATCGTGCCGAGGTTGAGGCCGGCGATCATGCGGCACCACAGGTCGGCCAGTTCGAGATGGTCGTAGGGGATGTGGAGATCGACCACGTCGACCGTGGCCCCGGCGGCGGTGAACGCCTGCACGGCATCGGCCACCACGGCGGCAACCCGCGGGTCGACGGGGTACACACCGAAGTCGGGGCTGTACGCGATGCGCGCACCGCGCAGGTCGCCCTGCAGCGCATCGAGCGGGTGGATCGTGTCGCCCAGGCTGTAGGGATCGCGCGAGTCGTAGCCCGCCAGCACGTCGAGCACCAGCGCCGCATCGGCCACCGTGCGCGTGATCGGGCCCTCGGCCACGAACGGGGCCGTACCGCCGAAGGCGTTCGGCCGCAGCGGTGCCGGCACCCGGCCCCACGACCCCTTGAATCCGTACACCCCGCACCAGGCCGCCGGAATACGGATGGAACCGCCCGCATCGGTTCCCTCGGCAAAGGGCACCAACCCGTCGGCTACCGCAGCAGCGCTGCCACCCGACGAGCCCCCGGTGTTGCGCGACAGATCGAATGGATTGCACGACGGCCCGAACAACGGGTTGTCGCACGTGCCGCGCATGCCCATCACCGGGCTGTTGGTCTTGCCGACGATGATTGCACCGGCCCGCTCGACCCGCTCGGCGAACATGCAGTAGGCGTCGATCACCTGATGGCGCAGTGCGGGCACACCACCGAAGGTGGCGGGCCACCCCGGCTTGAAGTCGAACAGGTCCTTGATGGCCGTGGGCACACCGTGGAGCGGGCCGAGACGGGCCCCTTCCATCACCTGCTGTTCGGCCGCACGCGCCGACTCACGCGCCTCGTCGAAGGCGAGGTGCACGAATGCATTCAGGCTCGGATTGCGTGCCTCGATCCGGTCGATCAACGCATCGAGGACGTGCACCGGCGACAGCTGTTTGGCGGCGATGAGAGCCGCGACCTCGGTGGCCGACAGGTAGGCGATGTCGCCGTGCGCATTCATGATGTCCCCCTCGTCCGTGCAGCAGTCGACTGTTGACACGTTCCCTTCCGAAGATTATATACTTTGGCCACACACCACGTCGATCGGGGGAAGCCGTGAGCGAGTTCAAGCAGACGCGTTACTACGAAGAAGGCTCGGATGCCGGGGGTTTGAACGACGACGAGATCGCCGAGTTCCTGGGCAGCCCCGACAGCACATGGCTGCTGAAGCTGTCGTATCTCGACGCGAACGGCTGGCCGCTGTCGGTACCCCTCTGGTACCACTGGGACGGTGAGTCGTTCTACGTCGTGGGCCGCAAGCGTTCGAAGTGGGTCGACCATCTGAAGGCCGACGACCGGTGTGCGATCTGCATCGAAGAGCTCGCCCACCCCCGCATCCGCAAGGTGCTGGCCCAGTGCCGCGCCGAGGTGGTGGAAGGCCCGGCCGTGGGCGAGGGTTCGCAGTGGGTGCCCATCGCCAATGCCATGGCGTTGCGCTACTCGGGGCCCACCGGGCCCGAGCAGTTGAAGGCCTCGTACGGCTGGGAGCGGTACCTGGTGAAGCTCACGCCACTGCGCAAGCTCACCACCTGGCAGGGCGCCGACTGGTCGCTGCGCTACTTCGACCCGGGCCAGCGTCCCGACCTCGAGGCCAAGGCGCAAGCCGGCGGCGAGGCCTGACCGACCGTGCAACAGATCTCGCAGCGCACACTCGACTACCGCCGGTCGGCGATCCGCGTGCTGTTCGACGAGGCGAACCGTCTGGAAGGCGTGATGCGCCTCGAGATCGGTGAGCCGAGTTTCGTCACCCCTCAGCACATCATCGACGGCGCCGCCGAGGCTGCCCGGGCGGGGCACACCGGCTACGGCCCGAACGGTGGCCTGCTGTCGCTGCGCGAACTGCTGAGCGTGAAGCTGCGCGAGGTGAACGGCATCGAGGCCGGGGTCGACGAGATCGTCGTCTGCCCCGGCGGGATGAACGCCCTGTACAGCACGTTCGCCGTCCTGCTCGAACCTGGCGACGAGGTGTTGCTGCCCACTCCCGGCTTCCCGAACATGGACGAGATGGTGCGCCTGCTCGGTGGTGTGCCGGTGTTCTACCACCTCCGTCCCGAGGCCGGATTCCTGCCCGACTTCGACGAACTGGCATCACTCGTCACCTCGCGCACGAAGGTGATGTTCACGAACTCGCCGTCGAATCCGACGGGTCGCGTGTTCGACGAGGCCACCGTTCGCCAAGTGGTCGAGTTCGCCGACCGGAACGACGTATGGCTGATCAGCGACGAGGTGTACGACGAACTGCTGCTGGCGCCGGGTGTGCGCCATGTTCCCGCAGCATGGTTCGACACCTCGGGACGCGTGATCTCGGTGTTCAGCTTCTCCAAGGTGTACGCGATGACCGGCTGGCGGGTGGGCTACGCCGTCGCACGCGGCGACCTGCCCCAGCACCTGCGCTCGACCCAGGAACCACTGGTCTCGTGCCCGAGCACCATCTCGCAGAAGGCAGCCGAGGCGGCGCTCACCGGGCCACGCGAACCCATCCGGGCGATGCGCGACACCTACGCCCGGCGCCTCGAGTTGGCCGTCGACGCAGCCGGCCGCTCCGGTCTGAAGGCCTACCCGTCGGAGGGCACCATCTACATGCTGCTCGACGTCGGTGCCTACGGTTGCGACGGCGGACTCGACTTCGCGCTCGACCTGCTGCGCGAGGCTCGGGTGTCGATCGCCCCGGGCAGCGTCTTCGGGCCCGGGGGCCTGGGCACCGTGCGCGTGTCGCTGGCCGCGGCCGACCATGTGATCATCGAAGGAATCGAGCGAATCGCTGCGCATGTGCAGCGGACCGGAGGAGGAAGTTGATGTTCGAGGGAATCACCGATCGACTCTCGAGCGATGCCGAGCGGCACGTCGCCCGCTACATCGCCGAGCGGGCAGACGAGATCTTCGAGTTCACGTGCGACCTGATCCGCACCCCGTCGGTGAACCCGCCGGGTGATGAGGTGGCGGTGAGCCAAGCCATCATGGACCGCCTGGCGCATCTCGGTGTCGCCGATGCCCAGATCGCTGCGTGCGAACCGCACCGGCCCAACGTGATGGCCTACGTCACCGGCACCGCGCCGGGGCGCACGCTCATGCTGTCGGGCCACATCGACACCAAGCCCCCGGGCAACATGGCCAAGTGGAACACCGACCCGTTCGAGCCGACGGTGGTCGACGGCAAGTTGATCGGCCTCGGCTCGGGCGACATGAAGGCCGCCATCGCCGCCATGGTGTACGCCGCAGCGGCGCTGAACGATCTCGGTGAGTTCCCCGGCAAGTTGTCGCTCGCCCTCACGGCCGACGAAGAGAACGGGTCGCGGGTCGGCTCGAAGTGGCTCGCCGCCGAGGGCTACATCGACGCCGACGTGTGCGTGATCGGCGAGCCCGCAGGGGTGCACGAGGAATGGGAGTCGATCCACCTCGTCAGCCGTGGCGCCGCGCTGTTCAAGGTGGTGGTGCTCGGCACCCAGATGCACTCATCGATCTCCGATCAGTTGCCCGGGGTGAACGCCACGCTGAAGATGGCCGAGTTGGCCCTGAAGATGCAGCGCGAACTGCGCGACTACCTCACCTTCGACGAGCATCCGTACTGCCGCTTCGGCCCCACGGTGAACGTGGGCGTGATGGCGAGCGCCGGAGTGACCTACGGCGTGTACCCGGGCCGCGCCGAGTTCGCGAGCGACGTGCGCACTGTGCCGGGCATGACCGAAGAGCAGGTGCAAGCCGACATCCAGCGCTTCCTCGACGACGCGATGGCAGCCGACCCCGAGTTGCACGCCACACTCGAATGGAACCTGATGGTGGGCGCTACCGAGATCGACGGCGCGCACCCCGTGGTGCAGGCCCTCGCCGGCGCCTCGGCCTCGGTGCTCGGCCGCACCCCGCGCCTCGATGCGTTCCCCGGTGCCACCGACGCCGCCTACATCCAGGAGGCTGCCGGTGTGCCGTGCATCGCTTCGTTCGGGCCGGGCATGCTGCCCCACGCCCACAGCCCCAACGAGTCGATGAACGCAACCGGCGCCGCCGAGGCAGCGATGATCTACGCGCTGTCGTCGTTGCGGTATCTCGTCGATCAGCAGGCCACACCGGCATGAGCACGCTGTCACGGACGGAGATCTGCGCCCGCTTCCGGCGTCTTTACCTGCCGGCGGTCAGCGACGCGATGTACGAGTTGGGTCTGCCCGAACCGGTGCTGCCCTCGTCGCTGCGGCCGCTGCTGCCCGACCGCTCGTTCGTCGGCATCGCCTTCACGCTCGAGGGCGCCGAGATCGTGCCCCCGGTGTCGTGGGACGAGGGCAAGGTGCGCATTGCGTCGTACCTGCAGGTGTTCGAGCAGCTCACGCCCGATTCGGTGATCGTCTCGAAGAACACCGGCAGCTTCGTCGGCCACTTCGGCGAGCTCACGGGTAACTCGGCGATGAAGTACGGCTGCGTGGGGGTGGTGCTCGACGGCAACCTCCGCGACACGTTCGGCCTGCGCGAGATCGGCCTGCCCGTGTTCTACCGCGACGTCAACCCGCGCAACGGCATCGGCCGGTGGGAGATGGTGGCGTCGGGGCAGCCGGTCACCATCGGCGATGTCACGGTGCACACCGGCGACCTGGTGATGGCCGAGTTCGACGGCATCCTCGTCGTGCCCCAGCAGCACATCGACGCCGTGCTGGCCAAGGCCGAAGAGATCGTCGGCATCGAGCAACTCGTGCGCGACGACATGCGACAGGGCGTCAGCCCACTGGAAGGACTGGCGCGCCATGGGCACATCTGATGACAACAACGATGCCGTCGACGTGCGCATCGCCAAGAGTGGCCTCGCCGAAGAGGTGCTCGTGCTGGAGTGGTTGGTCGACGACGGGGCCCAGGTGAACGCCGGCGATCCGCTGGTGCTCATCGAGTCGGAGAAGACCCAGTTCGAGATGGAGGCCCCGGTCGCCGGGGTGCTCGAGATCGTGGTGGCCGCCTCCGACCTCGACGTGCCCGCCGGCACCCTGATCGCCCGCATCCGCCCGTGACCCCCGTGACCCCCGTGTCGGCCGCCCTCCCCGCCTTCTCGCTGCAGGGCAAACGCGCCGTGGTCACCGGCTCGGAGAGCGGACTCGGCCGGGCCATTGCCGCCGCGTTCGTGGCATCGGGCGCCACCGTGGTGGGGGCCGACATCAGCATCGACCCCGCCGCAGCCGGAACCGTGGGCGCTGGCGGCCACCATCTGCTCGCGCTCGACCTGCAGGACCGCGCCGCCATCGCCGCCACCGTGGCACGCACGGTCGAGCTGCTGGGCGGCATCGACGTGTGCGTGAACTGCGCAGGGATCGGCGGCCGTTCACCCGCCACCGACTACCCCGACGACCTGTGGGACCGGGTGATGTCCACCAATGTGGCCGGCACGTTCACCATGGCCCGGTGCGTCGCCACCCACATGATCGCCCAGGGCGCCGGATCGATCGTCAACATCGCCTCCGTGGGCGGCCTGGTGGGCTACCCCGGCAGCGTGGGCTATCAGACCTCGAAGGGCGCCGTGGTGCAGATGACCCGCTCGCTCGCCGTCGAGTGGGGGCCGCACCAGGTGCGGGTGAACGCCATCGCCCCCGGCCACATCGCCACCGAACTGGTGCAGCGGCAGTGGCTGAGCGAACCGCATCTGAAGGAGTTCTTCCTCTCCCGTACACCACTCGACCGGCTGGGCGAGCCCGACGACATCGCCAACGCCGCCGTGTTCCTCGCATCCGATGCCTCGCGGATGATCACCGGCCAGGTGCTCGCCGTCGACGGCGGCTACACCAGCCACTGACTGGAGGGTCCATGACCACCACCATCCCCGATCCGGCACTCGATCCTGCACAGGCCCGCGACCTGTTGCGCCGGATGCAGACCATCCGTGCCTTCGAGTCGCGCGTCGAAGAGCTGTTCAAAGCTGGCGAACTGCCCGGCTTCGTGCACTCCTGCGCGGGCCAGGAGGCCACCGCGGTGGGAGTGTGCAGTCACCTCACCTCGGCCGACTACATCACGTCGACCCACCGCGGTCACGGCCACGCCATCGCGAAGGGCATCTCGCTCGGCGCCATGTTCGCCGAGTTGTACGGCAAGGCCACCGGCGCCTGCCGCGGCAGGGGTGGCTCGATGCACGTGGCCGACTTCTCCATCGGCATGCTCGGGGCGAACGGCATCGTGGGCGGTGGGTTCGGTATCGCCACTGGCGCCGCGTTCGCCATCCGCTATCAGCACCGCCCCGATGTGGCGGTGTGCTTCTTCGGCGATGGAGCGGTGAACAAGGGCACCTTCCACGAGTCGCTGAACTTCGCCGGCGTGCACCAACTGCCCGTCGTGTTCGTGTGCGAGAACAACCGCTACGCACAGTTCACCGCCGCCAGCCGCACCACGGCCGTCACCGACATCTCGGTGCGGGCAGCGGGCTACGGGATGGTCGGCGAATCACTCGACGGCAACGACCTGCTGGCCGTGCTCGATGCCGCAGGCCGCGCCATTGCGCGCGCCCGAGCGGGCGAGGGGGCCACGTTGCTGAACATGAACACCTACCGTCACAGCGGGCACTACGTGGGCGACGCCGAGGAGTACCGCTCGCGCGACGAGGTGGCGAACACGCGCGACACGGCCGACCCCGTGGCCCGCTTCGCCCGCCACGCCGTCGACTCGGGCCTGCTCACCGCCGACGACGTGGCCGCCGTGATGGCCGAGGTCGACGAGGCAGTCGCCGAGGCGCACCGCTTCGCGCTCGACTCGCCTCCACCCGACCCGGCAGGTGCGCTCGACGACGTGTGGACCGTGGGGGTGCCGCGATGAGCACACGCCGGATGACGTTCGGCCAGGCGACCCTGGAGGCGATGCAGTTCGCCATGGACGAAGACCCGTCGGTCGTGGTGATCGGCGAAGACATCAGCTGGGGTGGCAACTTCGGCCAGTTCCGCGGCCTGGTCGACCGCTACGGACACGAGCGGGTCGTCGACATGCCCATCTCGGAGTCGCTGATCGTGGCGCTCGCCGTCGGCGCATCGGCCGCAGGCCTGAAGGTGGTGGCCTCGATGAGCTTCGTCGAGTTCACGCTCGGGGCGATGGACGAGATCGTGAACCAGGCATCGAAGTTCCGCTACATGTTCGGCGGACAGACCTCGGTACCCATCGTGCTGCGCGCCTCCGACGGCATCCGCGGTTCGTCCGGCGCGCAGCACTCGTCGAGCCTCGAAGGCATGTTCTGCAACGTGCCCGGCCTGAAGGTGGTGGCACCCTCGAACGGCAACGATGCCAAGGGCCTGCTGCGCGCTGCCATCGCCGACCCCGACCCGGTGATCTACCTCGAGCACAAGAAGATCACGGGCCAGCGCGCCCCGGTCACCGAAGGCGACTTCACCGTGCCGCTCGGCAGCGCCGCCGTCGTGCGCGAAGGCACCGACCTCACCGTGGTGAGCTACTCGAACATGGTGAACCACGCACTCGTGGCCGCCGAGCAGATGGCCACCGAGCACGGCGTGTCGGTGGAGGTGATCGACCTGCGCTCGCTCATCCCGCTCGACCTCGACACCGTGGCGCGTTCGGCGATGAAGACCGGTGCGGTACTGGCCGCCCACGAGAGCTGGGCCGTCGGTGGCTTCGGGGCCGAGGTACTGGCCCAGGTGCGCGAAGCGGTCCCCGAACAGTCGGCCCTGCGCACGGCCCGCCTCGGCGCGAAGACGGCGCCGATCCCGTTCAGCCCGCAGCTCGAGCCGGCGGTGGTGCCGGGGGTGGCCGAACTGGTGGCCGAGATGCGGCGGCTGCTCGCCGTGTGATCAGGCGTGCGCGTCGAGCCAGTCGAGGGTGAACCGGTTCCACTCGTCGGGCATCTCGTGGAACGCGATGTGGCTCGACTGCGGTCCCTGGAACACATGCAGCTCGGCGCCCGGGATACGCCGGTGCACCTCGCGGCCGTAGCGCGTGGGCACCTGCCAGTCGACCTCGCCCGAGGTGACCAGGGTGGGCACCGCGATCGAGCCGAGTCGGTCGAGCGTGTCGTGGGTCTTGTCGGCGTGGAAGTGGCCGAGGATGCCTTCGCGTGACGGCGGATAGGGGTTCTCGAGCAGGAAGCCGCGCTCGAAGGCCGCCACGTCGTCGGGCCGTTCGTTCACGAAGTGCGGGCTCGACACCCACATCATCGCCAGCCGGATGTACATGGCCATGTCGCCGGCCAGCACCGGCACCTCCATCGTGTCGATCATCCGGCAGAACCATTCGTCGGAGTAGCCCCACGTGCAGTGCAACTGCAGGGTGCTGACGAGGTCGGGGTGGTTGATCGTGAGCTCTTGCGCCGTGGCCGAGCCGAGCGACAGACCCGACACGTGTGCCGGGCCGCAGTCGATGGCGCGCAGCAGGGCTGCAGCATCATCGGCCAGCGACCGCATCGTGTAAGCCGTCGGGTCGGAGGTCTGGGTTGACCGGCCCGTACCGCGGGCGTCGTACGAGATGCAGGTGTAGCGGTGCCGGTAGGCGGCGACCTGACCGTCCCAGGTGTCGTGGCTGGAGGCGGTACCCATGATGAGCAGCAGGGGCGGCCCCGAGCCGTCCACCTCGTAGTACATCTCCATCTCGGTGGGCAGGGTGACGAAGGGCATCGAGGCTCCTTGGGTGAGGGTCAGTCGGTGGGATCGAAGGCGAGGTCGAACTCGAGGACGCCGGTCTTGCCCGTGTAGACGAAGGCCTCGGGCACCGACGGGTTGGGGATGCCCCACTCGCGGAACACGATCTCGGTGGAACCGGTGAGGCGAAGGCGGCCATCGGCGATGACGGCGTAGATCTCGAAGGTGACGGGCTTGGTGGTGCCACGCAACGTGAGATCACCCGTGGCGAGGAACGGCTCCATCGTCGCCACGGTGGTCGACACCGGCACTGCGACCGGGGCCGTGAGCCGGAACGTGGCCGTGGGATAGGTGGCCACGTCCATGATGCGGGTGCGGAACTGGCCGTCGCGCTGGCTCCGGTCGCTCGCGAACGTGGCCATGTCGACGGTGAACTCGGCGGTCTCGAGCACTGCGTTCACGACCGTGAACTCACCCGTCACGTCGGGGGTGCGGCCCACGGCCGTCACATCGGTGAGCGCGATCTTCTCCTCCACCCGGTAGCCGACGATCGAGCCGTCGCCGATGCGCCAGACCCCCTCGAGTTCGGCAGCGGTGATCACCCCGTCGTTCACGATGCGCTGCGACACCAACGTCGCCGGCTCGTCGCTGAGCCACGAGTACACGAACGGTCCGATCAGCGCGACAGCAGCCAGCACCGCCACCAGGCCACCGGCGATCCACCACGTACGACGCTTCACCTTCATGCGGCCCCCAACTCGTTCACGAGTTCGAACCAGGCCGCCGAGGCATCACGGCGGCGCACGAGGTTCATCGCCACGACGAAGTCGACGAACGAGGCGAACTCGGCGGCGTCGAGCAACTGGAGGTCCTCGACCAGCAGGGCGAGTCGACCACCGAGTCGCCAGCAGCGGCGCAACCCCTCGAGGTCGACCCGGTTGCCATGGCGCACGGTGTCGAGCGAGAACAGCAGCACCCCATCGACCGACTGTCGCTCCAGCCGATCGAGCGCTGCAGCGTCGAGACCCTCACCGCGTCGGGCGATGAACAGTTCAGGCTCCAAGGTGCCCCCCAGGCGCTCGGCCAGACGCGCCAGTGCCATCGCCTGCTCGCTGGCGGTGGGTGCCCGCGCCACACCTGGCTCGGGGTTCACCGCCGTGTCGAACTCGAGCAGGACCCCGACGAATCGGTGCACCTCAGTCTTCCTCGCGCTGGAACGCCAGGCCGAGCCGGGTGAGCGGAGTGGTCTCGAGCACCTCGAAGTAGCGGAAGGGATCCTTCATGCCCAAGGGCGCGAAGAGGTGCTTGAACCGGGTGTTGAGCGACAGTCGCGTGGTGGGTTCGGCGTTCACGACCGACCCGTGGAACAAGCCCGACCAGAACAGCAACGCATGGCCGAAGGGCACCGACACGAACTCGGCGTGCTCGTCGAGCAGTCGCTGCAGGCCGGCGGCATCGTCGGGGTGCCGGTGATGGTGCTGCAGTGCTCGCGCCGACGCCTCGCGGTCGAGCAGGTACATGCTCTTGGTGCCGTAGCAGTCGACGAGAGGCACCCAGGCGATCACCTCGTACGGCGAGTTCGCCGGGGCATCGCGGTGGAGTTCGGTGGGGTGCGGGTCGCCGGGCGGTTGCAGCACCACGTTGGCCACACGCTGCGAGAGCACATCGTTGCCCACGAGCGGACGGATCCACTGCTCGAAGGCATCGAACACGGCACGACCCGCCGGCATCCGCTCGACGAGGGCGCGGGTGAGGTCGTTGCGCAACCGGGCAGCCGACGCTGCGTCGGGCAGGGGACGGTGCAGCTGGTCGAGGTCGGCCGCCACGTCGTCGTGGGAGGCAGGGGCGGGCAGGCCGAGCAGTTCGTGACACAGATCGCGCACCGTGATGCGCAGACGATGGAGCGTGTCGGGGTGCGATGCAGGGACGATGCAGTAGCCGCGCTGGGCGAACTCGGCATCGACCAGATCAGGCATCGAGCAACTGAGCCGCGG
>JBEICS010000019.1:0-11209 GCA_040383925.1 Acidimicrobiaceae bacterium
AACCGCGTCGGCGATGGTGCTGCCATCGCGTTGCGCCACCCGAGGCGACAGCCACACCGACCGCGCCGAACCGCCGTTATCGGGAGAACTGGTATCGGGATGCTGGGCGGCGCACTGCAACCAGGCGTACTCGAGCCACCGCAGGGCGTTCGACCGGCCGCTGCGCGCCGGGCCCACCACCAGCAGGTGCTCGCCGTCGGGCACCTCCAGCACTGCTGCATCGAGGGTTGCTGCGTCGACACCCAACACCGGCCACCACGAACCCGGCCCGGATCGCGACGGAGGCAGGAGGGCAGCGTCGACGTGCGGAGGCAGAACCTCGACCCGGCGCACCGGGGTGGCCCGCTGCGCAGCCGACGGTTCGAGCGGGGTCGACGATGGGGCGACCACCTGCGCCTCGGTGCCGTCGGGCAGCGCCACCCGCCCGGCGACAGCCGGCGGCACAGCCGACGGCGACACCCCGAGCGCTGCGGCATCGCCACGGTCGTGCAGATGCAGCACCCAGCGATGGGTGCAGCGAGCGACGAACGCACCCGGTAGTGCAGCGGCACCCTCGGCCCCGGTGGCCACCACCACCCGACCCGAGGTGTCGCCGAGCGCCCGCTGGAGCACCTCGAACTCGGTCATCCGGTCGAGGTCGTCGAGGTCGCGGCGCAGCGCGCCGAGTCCGTCGACGAACACCACCATCGGGTGCAGCGGCACCTCGACGGCATCGAGCCGGTCTGCCACCCAGCGGAACGCGCGCCACAGGCGCTCGCGTTCGTGCAGCCGCACCACGCCGGTGCACTGCGGGTGCCGGGCGACGTCGTCCCAGCGTGTGTCGCCACCTGCGTCGAGCACCAGCACTCCCCTTGCGTCGTCGCTCGACAACGCCGCCCGCGCCACCGCGACCAGCGTCGACGACACGCCCGAACCCGGCGCACCGAGCACGGCGAGGGCCCCACTGGAGGGGCCCCACTCCAGCGGCGTGCACCGGCGTTCATCGGGCAGGTCGATCACCCCGACCGTGGCAGGTGTGGCGGCAGTACCGAGCCGCCGACCCGCCTCGTCGGCCGACAGCAGCGCCGGGAGTGGTTCGCTCCACGGCGACCTCGGCGGTTCGGCACCGTGCAACCCGGCGGCCTGCCGCACAGCATCGACCACGGCGTCGCCATCGTCGAGCAGCGCGGTCTGGAACGTGATCAGTTCGTCGGCTCCCAGACGCAGCACCGCCCGGCCGGGGGCGCGGCGCGACAGCATCGCCGGTGCCGGATCGCCCACCACGTCGAGGGCATCGGCCCGATCGTGCAGGCGCAGCGCGAGGCGCAACTGCGTGTTGGCCCGGATGTCGTCGTCGACCACACCGGCCGGCCGTTGCGTGGCGAGCAGCAGGTGCAGTCCGAGACTCCGTCCGCGCTGGGCGATGCCGACGAGGGCACCGAGGAACGACGGCTGCTCGGCGGCGAGGGCGGCGAACTCGTCGACCACCACCAACAGCCGCGGGAACACCGGCGAATCGCAGCAGCGGCGGGCCGCAGCGAGGTCGGCCACACCGAGGCAGCGCACGGCGTGCTCGCGTCGGGCCAGTTCGGCCTGCAACCCGCGCAGCGCCCGCTCTGCGAGACGTCCGTCGAGGTCGGTGATCACGGCCACCACGTGGGGCAGCCGGGCGCACGAGTCGAACGCGGCGCCGCCCTTGTAGTCGACCAGCACCATCGCCAGTCGGTCGGGCGGCACACGGCAGGCCAGACCCGTCACCAGAGTGCGCAGCAACTCGCTCTTGCCCGCCCCGGTGGTGCCGGCCACCAGCCCGTGCGGTCCGTCGGCCACGAGGTCGACGTCGACCCGGGCGTCACCGCCGCTGCGCCCGAGCGGGCAGACGGGAGCAGCATCCACCGCTGCGCTGCACCAGCCCGCGGCGATCGACACCGGGTCGAGCGGGTCGGTACCGGCGGCACGGAGCAGGTCGACCAGATCGACCCGGGCGGGAACGGCACCATCACCCGACCGTGGGTCTTCCGGGTCGTGGCACAGCGCCAGCCGAGCGGCCGCGCCCGACGCAGCCGGCATCCCGAGCCCGGCGAGACGCACCTGGACGACATCGTGGGCGACACGCGTGTCGGGCACGAACCGGGCACCGCCGTCCTGGCGAGTGTCGATCAGCGCAGTGCACACCGCTGGCAGGGCGGTCGTATCGTCGCCCACGAGCAGCACCGCCGGCGGGCCGGACCCGGCCAGCATCCGGCGGAGGATGCTCGTCCGCACCGTCAGCAACTCGGCACGATCGGTCACCACCACGGTGCATGCCGTCGCATCGTCGCGCAGCGCCTCGCCGAGGACTCCGTCGTCACCCACCAGCGGACCGTGCTCGCGATGCCGGGCCTGCGGCAACGGAGCACACCAACCCCAGCGCTCGGGATTCGCCGTCAGCACCACCAAACGCCAGTCGGCCGGGCCGGTCTGGCAGGCGAGTTGCACCAGGCAGCTGCGCACGACGCTGTCGGCCAGGGGGCCGCGCACCGCAACGACGGCACCACCGACGAGGTCGACCACCACCGGCAGATGGTCGACCGATCGTGGCTCGGCGGCGCCGACGCAGGCCGGGTCGACCACCGGCGACCACGACAGGCTGCCCGTCCCGATGGGCACCGTGAAGGCATCACCGTGGTCCGGCCGTCGCTCCCACAACCCCGCGCCCCGGTGGACGGTCACCGCCAGGCGATCGGCCAGCGAGCCGTGCCGGGAACACCAGGACGTCGTCCAGGCACGACACTGGGCATCGACCGCGTCGCGCCACGCCGCCGCTTCCCGCTGCTCGGTGGCCACCGCCGATCGCTGCCGACGCCTCATGCCGCGGAACTGCACCGCCGCCCCGGCGGCAGATGCGAGCAGGCCCACCGCGGCGAACAGCGCCATCAGCGGCTGGCCGATCATGGCAGCCACCACCACCGCAGCAGCACAGGCCACGGCGGCCGGCACCAACGTGCTCGCCGCACCGGTGTGGTCGAGGCCGGATGACAGGTGCGATGCAGTCGTCGCGGCAGGCGCACCCACCAATGGGACCGGCGCCCACTGCGGGACCACACGAGGGGCGCGCACGATGGTGGCCGGCGCGGCGCTCGACACGGTCGCCACCGACCCGGCGGGTGCCCGGGTGATGCGGAGGATGCTCGTGCCCACCTCGATGCGGTCGGCGTCGCTCCGGATGGGCAGGCGGCCCGCCAGTTGGCGTACCCGCCAGTGCTCGTGGGCGAGGTCGAGGCGGAGATGGAACGGCTCGAGATGCGGATCGTCGCAGCGGACCGCCGCCTGGGGCGCCCTGCCCACCAGATGGGATCCCGCTGCGAGGAAGCGGCTCGCGCCTGCGTCGGGTCCGGCGATCCAGCACACCTGCCATGTCGTCATGCCCGAGTGATCGACGACGAGGCAGCCGAATCGGAAATCACCGTTCCGGCTTCCCAGCTCATGAGTCGTTCTTGACGATTTCTTGAGACATCTCGACCGGTGCTGAGCGGCGCAGTGAGGCGTGCGGAGAGCCGGCGGGAGAGGCGCGCCACGCACCGTTCGGCCATGTCACCCCAGCACGACCATGCCACCCCGTCCGCACACACCGTCACGACCACCACCGCGACCGAGGCGCCGCCCGCACCGACACGCCACACGCTGGTGCGACTGCAACGCGAGTGGGGGCGGCTCAACCGGTCACCCCACGCGCTGTCGGCCGCGCGGTCGTGGCCGCTTCGGATCGAACGCTTCGAGTCGCTCGACGACCTGCTCGTTGCGTCGGGCTTCGGGCAGGTGGCCCGGGCGGCCGACCACGACGACGCCCTGCTGGGCGACCTGCTGGCCGCCGCTCGTCACCACCCCTTGGCGGCCCGCGTGGTGCTGCAGCGCCTGCTGCCCGGCCTCAGCGCGATCGCCCGGCGGCACACCCACGTCGGCACCGAACTCGTCGGCTCCATCGACGACCTGCTGGCGGCTGCCTGGACCGTCATCCGCACCTACCCGATCGACCGCCGACCGGCGTTCGTGGTCGCCGGCCTGCTGCGCGACTGCGAGTACCACGCCTTTCGTCGCCACCACCGCCGCAAGGCCGTCTTCGTCCCGGTACCGAACGAGCGCTTCGCCGACAGCGCAGCGACCGAGACCGACGATGCGGGTGCCGAACTGCGACGACTGCTCGACGACGCCGCCCGGGCAGGAATGTCGGCCGACGACCTCGTCCTCGCCCGGCGCCTGGCCGAGGGCACGACGACCGCCCAACTGGCGGCCGAAGCGCAGGTGACCGAGCGGACGATTCGCAATCACCGTGCCGCGATGCTGTACCGATTGCGCACTATCGCCCTGGCATCGGCCTGACGTCGGCGGTGCCCATACTCACCTCCAGGCATGTCGCCGACGACATGCCGAACGGCGAAACGGAATGTCGACGGACGGTGAATTCCCCTGCTCGACACCGTGCACCTCGGCGGCTGCTCGGTACCGTCCATCGGGTGCCGGCGAGGGTCCTCATGGTGTGCGCAGAGAACGTCTGCACGTCTCCGATGGCAGCGGCATTGTTGCGTCATCACCTCACCCGTGCCGGTATCGATGCAGTCGTCACCTCAGCGGGTATCGAGCCCGCGATGCGACCGATCCATCCCGATGCCGCCCGGGCGCTGGCCCCCTGGGGCATCGACCTGTCGCAACACGTTTCGCGCGAAGCCACCGAGGCAGTGATCGTCGCCGACGGCGCCGACCTCGTCATCACCATGCGCCGAGCGCAGTTGCGCCATCTCGTCGCCTACGACCGGCGCACCTGGGTGCGCACCTTCACGCTGCGCGAACTCGTCCGCGAAGTGGAGGGCACCACGGCTCCGCGCCAGGTGGGGTTCGACACCTGGGCATCGAACGTCATCCGACGCCGCCGCGGCGTCGACCTCGTCGACGACAGCGAGTTCGACGACATCGCCGACCCGGCCGGACTCGGATCGGCGGCCGTGCACACCACCGCCGCCGAGCTGCACGACCTCACCGCGCAACTGGTGGAGACCCTGCCCTGGGGACAGGCCCCGATCAGTTCGACCCGAACCCGCGGGTGAACTGCCGACGAGTTCGGCGCTCCCCGACCGTCACTGCGGCGGTTCGGCCGGCACGGCGAGCGACCGGAAGCGACGAAGCCGCAGGCTGTTGCTCACCACGAACACCGAACTGAACGCCATCGCCGCGCTGGCCACCACGGGCGACAGCAGCCCGCTGGCAGCAAGCGGGATGGCGGCCACGTTGTAGGCGAATGCCCAGAACAGGTTGCCCTTGATGGTGGCGAGCGTGCGTCGGCTGAGGCGTACCGCATCGACGACGGCCGGGATCTCGGCCCTCATCAAGGTGAGGTCGCTCGCCTCGATCGCCACATCGGTACCCGTGCCCATCGCGATGCCGAGGTCGGCCTGCGCCAGTGCAGCAGCATCGTTCACCCCGTCGCCCACCATCGCCACCACTCGGCCCTGCGCCTGCAACTCGCGCACCACGGCCACCTTCCCGGCGGGCAGCACGCCGGCCACGACATCGGTCGGGTCGATGCCCACCTCGGCCGCGACGGCGGCGGCCACGGCTTCGTTGTCGCCGGTGAGCAGGACCGGGCGCAGACCCAGGTCGCGCAGCGCCGCGATACCGCTGCGACTGCTGGGCTTCACGGTGTCGGCCAGCGCCAGACGACCGGCGACCCGCCCGTCGACCACCACCTCCACCACCGTCGCTGCGGCACCCGCCGGTACCACCGCCGTGCCGACCGCGGGGCCGGCCCGGCGGACGCTCACCTCGACGGGCCGATCGTCGAGCACCACGGTGCCGCGAGCGCCCACGCCCGGTTCGTTCCGGAAATCGGCGACGGGTAGCAGGTCGACACCGACCTCTCGGGCACGGGCGACGACGGCCCGGGCGATCGGGTGCTCACTTGCGGCCTCGACGGCTGCAGCGGCACGCAGCACATCCGCCACCGCGAGCGGCGGTACCGGCTCGACCGCCACCACGGCCATCGCACCGACAGTGACGGTGCCGGTCTTGTCGAGCAGCACCGTGTCGACGGCTCGGGTGCTCTCGAGTACCTCGGGGCCACGGATGAGCACCCCCATCTGCGCACCGCGGCCGGTGCCCACCAACAGGGCGGTGGGGGTGGCCAGGCCGAGGGCGCACGGGCAGGCGATGATGAGTACCGCCATCGCCGGGCCCATTGCATCGCTGAACGAGCCGGTGCGGGCGAACCAGAACCCGAGGGTGGTCACCGCCAGCGCCACCACCACGGGTACGAACACCCCGGCCACGCGGTCGGCGAGGCGCTGCACCGGGGCCTTGCCGCTCTGGGCGTCGGAGACGAGGCGCGCCATCTGCGCCAGGGTGGTGTCGGCACCCACGCGGGTCGCGCGCACCACCAGACGACCGTTGGTGTCGATGGTTGCTCCGGTGACCGCATCGCCCGGGGCCACCTCGCGCGGCACGCTCTCGCCGGTGACCAGCGAGGTGTCGATGCCCGCTGCGCCTTCCTCGACGATGCCGTCGGTGGCGATGCGCTCGCCGGGCCGCACGACGAAGCGGTCGCCCACGCGCAGGTCGGCGGCCGGTACGCGCCGATCGACACCCGATGCGTCGATGACCATGGCTTCGAACGCACCCCGGTCGAGCAGGGCGCGCAGCGCGCTGCCGGCCCGGCGCTTCGAGCGCGATTCGAACCACCGGCCGGCGAGGATGAGCGCCACGGTGGTGGACGCCACCTCGAGGTACAGGTGGTGGTCGCCGCCGACGCTGCCGAGCAGCGACATGCTCATCGTCATGTCGTTGTCGCCAGCCGACGTGAAGAACAACGCGTAGGTGCTCCACAGGTAGGCGGCGGCGACACCAAGCGACACGAGGGTGTCCATCGTGGCCTCGGCGTGGCGGAGGTTCTTCCACGCCGCCCGGTGGAACGGCCAGGCAGCCCAGGTTGCCACCGGTGAGGCGAGCGCGAACGCCAACCACTGCCAGTTGCGGAACTGCAGGGCGGGCACCATCGACAGCAACAGCACGGGCAGGCCGAGCAGCGCCGCGACGACGAGGCGCTGCAGGAGTGGGTCGCGGGTGTCGGACTGCTCGTCGGTTGCGGCGACTGCCCCTGCCGGCGCAGGCAGGACCGCGCCGTAGCCGATCGATTCCACGGCCGCGACGAGATCGGTGGGCACCACCAGCGCCGGGTCGAACTCCACCCGGGCGGTCTCGGTGGCGTAGTTCACCGACGCCTGTACACCATCGATCTTGTTGAGGCGGCGCTCGATGCGGTTGGCGCAGGCGGCGCACGTCATGCCGGTGACCTCGAGGTCGAGGTGGTCGACGAGCGTGGGCACGGCTGGCCCGCTCATGGCTCGACCACCGTGAACGAGGCGGTTACCAACTCGCCGTCGGCAAGGAACTGGAGGAACAGTCGGTAGGTGCCCGGGCCGGGCAACGGACCGTTGAAGCGGTAGTCGCCGACGACATCGTTGGCCGGGTGGAGGTGGGCGTACGCGAGGTCGCCCTCGCGGAACGCCACGAGGTGGGCTGACTGCCCGTACCACGGCTGCAGCGAGTCGCTGGGGGTGACGCTGAACCACAACCCCTGTCGGGTGACGGTGAGCCCGTCGACGGTGGCGACGTTGCTGGGCGGCGGTACCGCCACCGGCGCGGCCTCGCCGCCGACGAGCAGGTCGACGCCCATCACGAGCACGCCTCCGCCCGAGGGTTCGGTCTCGAGCACGGCTCGCCAGGCACCGGCCTCGATCGGGCGATCGAGGGTGGCGGTCCATACACCGTCTGGGCCGAGCACCGGGTGGAGATGCTGGAAACCCTGGAGATCGCGGCGCACCACCAGCAGGTGCCCGAGTGCGCCGTGGACCTCGGTGAAGTCGACCACGGGAACACCCGCCCGGTCGATGCGCAGGGCGACAGCGGTGCTGGTGCGCTCGACCACGACGAGCCGGTAACCACCCACCGCGCTCGACAGCCCCAGACGTGCCAGATCGGAATCCGTGGGGTCGGCGCTGTCACCCATGCCCGCCATGTCGGTCGACCCACCGGTGTGCTCGTGCACATCGCCGGACGATCCACTGTGCTGATGCCCGGGCAGTCGCTCACCCGCCGCGTACGCGGTGCCGAACAGTCCGACGAGCACGAGGCCGTACGAGACGAGGCGGTTGCGGGGCGAGGTCATGGAGTGCTGGCGTGGGATCAGTCGGCGACGTCGAAGCCGGCTTCGTCGACCGCAGCGACGAGCGCCCCGTGGTCGAGTGCCGTCCCGACGACGGCCACGAGCTTGGCGTCGAGGTCGACGGCGACCGAGGCGACGCCCGGCACCTTGCCGAGTTCGGTCTCGATGGCGGCCTTGCAGTGACCGCAGGTCATGCCCGGCACCGACAGGGTGACGGTGCTGCCGGGGGTGCTGTCGCCAGAGGTGTTCGTGGAGGTGTTCATGGTGATGTTCTTTCGGGGGCTCGGTTCGACGTTACGACCGCAGCAGGCGTTCGACGGCTCGGGTGGCCTCGTCGACGAGTTCGGCGGTGCGGTGTTCGTCGCCGGCGGCGCCGGCTACGCAGTGCTGGAGGTGGTCGTGCAACAGGTGCACCCCGACACCCTGTAGGCCCTTGCTGACGGCGGCGAGTTGGGTGAGCACGTCGATGCAGTAGGTGTCGTCGTCGATCATGCGTTGCAGGCCGCGCACCTGACCCTCGATGCGGCGCAGGCGGGCGAGCAGCTGCTGCTTGTCGGCGGCATATCCGTGCGGCATGCCGCCACGATACCCCTAGGGGGTATCTCCGACAACTCGCGCCCGACGGATCAGCCCTACGCTCCAAGCCATGCCCGGTCCTGCTGTCGATGTCATCCGTTCCTTTGGCGCTGTCGAGTCCGACCAGCGCTATACCCGACTCGTCGAGCTGTTCGCCGACGACGCCGTGTACTACGACCCGTTCTTCGGCCCGCAGCGCGGCAAGGCCGCGATCGCCGAGTTCATGGGGCACATGGAAGCGATGATGCCGTCGCGTGGTGTGCGCTTCGACGAGTGGGAGGTCGAGGCCGACCGCACCGTCGGATGGGCGCGCTGGACCATGTGGGTGCCGGGCAGCGACGGCACGGCCGTGCCGATCCCCGGCCAGAGCCTGTACCGGCTGAACGAGGCCTGCCAGGTCACCTACGCGGCCGACTACGTCGACAGCATCGCCTACCGACGCCTGCGGCCCGGCAAGGAGTCACCCGATGCAGCCAGCGCGGCGGGATGGTCGATCGACCCGCGCAACGCGTCGGGACCGGCGGCCGACCTGGTGCGCCGCTTCTGGGACATCCAGACCGCAGCGCGCTACAGCGAGCTCGCTGCCCTGTTCGCGCCCGACGCAGTGTTCACCGACCGCGTCTACGGTCGCTTCGAGGGCCACGACGCCGTTGCCGCCTACCTGCAGCGGATGGAGACCGAGATGCCGCAGCAGGGTGTGCGCTTCGAACTGGTCGATGCGGCCGGCGACGAGCACGTCGCCTGGAGTCAGTGGTGGTGCCACTTCCCCACCGGCTCGGTGCCGGGGTGGACGCTGCACACCGTGAGCGACGGGCTCATCACCCTCGACGCCGACTACTTCGACGTCGTCGCCGCCCGTGCGCTGAGCCGCTGACGACGCCGTACCGAGGCCACCACGACGAACGAGGCGCCGACGAGCAGCGCCGCCGCACCCGCCTGCACCACGTCGAACGAATCCTGACCGGTGTCGGGCAGGTCACCACCGATGGTGGTGGTGGGGCCGCCCGACGCCACGCTCGTCGTGGTGGTGATGGCCGGGATGGTGGTCGTGGCCGGGATGGTGGTCGTGGTGGGGCCACCCGATTCGACGGTCGTGGTAGTGGCGATCGGCAGCGTGGTGGTGGTGACGATGGTGGTGGTGGTCGACGGAGCAGGAGGGTAGGCACCCACCGGCGAGGGCGCAGCAGCGACGGCCAACCCGATGAGGGCTGCGACGACGGCCGACACAGGCGACCAGCGGGCGAGTTGCTTCATCGACGACGACCTTTCGGGACAACCTGACTTCGGTGGCGCACCATACCGATGCTTCGATCGTGCCGAAAGCGGCTCGCAGGGGCCAGGAACCCCTGCGAGCCCGGTTTTCCACCCTGGGTGACGGGCGCGACGCAGCCCGTTGCGAACCATCCCTACGGTGGCCTGCATCGACGTCGAATCGATCAAGGATTCTTGATGTCAAGAACGCGTCAGTCCGGGCTGCCGGCAGGGTTGTCTGCCACTCGTGCGACCACGGTCATCGCCGCTGCCTCAGGGATCGTCGCCGTACCGGCGGGCCTGCACCCCACCGTGTCGCCGGTGGTCGACGCGTGCCTCGTGTTCGCGTCGGTGTTCGTCGTCACCTGGGCAGCGGCACTCGCCCCGTGGTGGGTGGTGGCGCTCGCCGCCGGCATCGCCGCCGTCTCTGCCCCGACACCGGCGCTGGTGGGAGTGGCCGTGGTGGGCGTGCTCATCGCCTCGGCGAGCGGCATCGGCGCCGAACCCTCTCCGCCCGCCCTGGCACTCGCCACCGCGTGTGCGATCCAGGTGGTGGCCCGCCTCGAGTTGGCCGGTTTCGTCGGCGCGAGCTCACTGGTCGGTTGCGGTGTCGCCCTCACCCTGTTCGTGTTCGGCATCCGCCGGCGATCGCTGCTCGTGCGCCAGCGCGTCTGGTTCGTGTTGGGGGTGGCCGGCGCCCTGCTGGTGGTGGGTCTGGTGGGCCTGGTGGTAGCGGTGCTCGGCGCCCGTGAGCCGCTGAGCCAGGGCAACCGCCAGGCACGAGCCGGCCTGGCCGCCCTGCAACGCGGCGACATCGAGGGTGCGATGGCGGTGTTCGCCGACGCCGCCCAGCAATTCGCCCAGGCCGATGAAGCGCTGTCGTCGCAATGGGCCCAGGTGGCCCGCTTCATCCCCATCGCTGCGCACTACCAGCGGGCCGGAGCGGGCGTGGCGGCAGGCGCGACCGAGGTGATGGGCTCGGCGGCCGAAGCTCTGCAGGGCATCGATGCAGACACCATCCGCGTGGTCGACGGAGCAATCGACATCGACGCCGTCACGGCGTTGCGGCGGCCCTTCGCCGATCTCGATGCAGCGATCAGCGAGTTCGGTGACGTGCTCGACGGTGTCGCCACCGACTGGCTCGCAGGCCCGCTCACCCGACGATTCGACGATGTGCGCCGGCAGATCGGCAGCCAGGAGGTACAGCTCGAC
>JBEICS010000020.1:0-11108 GCA_040383925.1 Acidimicrobiaceae bacterium
ACGACCACATGTGCCTCCGGTGCGAGCCATCGCTGCATCCCCCAGGTGCCGTCGACGTCGTGCATGGCGAACGCGTCGAACCCGTCGGGTCGGCCGGCGACGGTGAGCGTCCCGGTGATCCGAGGACGATCCATCAGCCCGGCGCCGATCGCCTGGTTCTGCTGCATGCCGGCGAGTCGCTCGCGCAGTGCGAGCGCCAGCCGCGTGTTCTCGGTGGTGCCGGCCGCGAGGACGAAGGTGTCGGCACGGACCTGCAGCGACACCCCGGTCCGACTGCGCACCTCGAGATGCGCCACCGAGTGCTCGCTGCCCTCGGCCGGTTGCAACTCGACAGCGTTCGCCCCGAGCAGCACCGTCGACCGTTCGGCGACCTGGCCACCGAGGCCGCTCGCCTGGAAGCGGGTGCGCGGGCCGAAGACATACAGGCCCTCGTCGAGGCCATCTGCGTCACGGGCCGGATGGGGCTGCAGCGCAGCCGCGTCGATCGACAGCCCGGCGTACTGCAGAGCGCGGCGATACGCCGGTTCGAGTGCCGCGGCGTCGAGAGGCCATGACCGCAGACCCGGGACCTGGCGCTCGAGGACTGCGGGCTCGATCACCGTGTAGCGGACCCCTTGCACGCCGTGCAGGTCGATCTCCCAGTGCCACGACGAGCCGCCGAGGGCCCGCGAGGTCTTCCCCTCGATCGAGCCGTACCGGTCGTCGCCGACGACATCGACCGGTGAGATCCTGCCGCGTCGGGCCTGTGGAAGCGTCGAGCCTGACTCGATCACGATGATCCGCAGGCCCTGCTCGATGAGCGCAGAGGCGGCGGTGAGGCCGGCCGGTCCACCGCCGATCACACAGACGTCGTACCGCTCGGCAGGAGTGAACGCATCTCGTTCGAGGTCGTACAGCACCGTGATGTCCTTTCCGGGCGGTCGAAGGCGTAGGGCGCCGTCTGCCCCGGCGAGCGTCGGGTCGGCCCGTTCCCAGTCGCCTCCGGACTGTCCGTGAGGCGGCACCGATGTCCGGGGTCGACCGATCCGCGCCGTCCGGTGTGGACGTCGCGGGGGAGATCGGCGACGCGGGTTGGCGCGAGCGATCCGTCGCCGGTAGCGTTGCGAAGTCAATTTCCGTCCGGGTGCGCCCTTCGTTCGCGTAGGGGACCACACGGCGCAACGCAAGTCGGTGCTCCGCCGGTCTCGCGACCAGCGGAGCATTGTCGTGAACGGCCCTGTACCCACAGAGCCGTGCAACAAGGTGAACCATCGCCCGGCTCCGGCCGGGTCCGACCGAAGAGGCTGCCGATATGGCACTGCAAGCGATCGTTGGCGAAAAAGTCGCCATGAGCCAGGTGTGGGTGAACGACAAGGTCGTGCCCGTCACCGTGCTGCGCGTCGAGCCGGCTCGAATCGTCCAGGTGAAGACCACTGAGCGCGACGGATACACCGCGCTGCAGGTCACCTATGGCCACAAAGACCCGAAGAAGCTCACCAAGCCCGAGGCGGGCCACTTCGCGAAGGCCGGCGTCGAGCCGGGTCGACGCGTCGTGGAACTGCGTCTCGACTCGGTCGACGGCTTCGAGGTCGGCCAGGTGATCGACGTCACCCGTCTGGCCCAGGGCCAGAAGGTCGACGTCACGGCTGTCAGCCGTGGCAAGGGCTTCGCCGGCGGCATGAAGCGACACAACTTCAGCGGCCAGGGCGCCAGCCACGGCAACCACAAGCACCACCGTGCGCCGGGCTCCATCGGCTCGTGCAGCTTCCCGGGCCGTGTGTTCAAGGGTCTGCGCATGGCCGGCCACATGGGCAACGAGCAGGTCACCACCCTCAACCTCGAGGTGGTCGAGGCCGACGCCGAGCGCAATCTGCTGCTGGTGAAGGGCTCGGTGCCGGGCCCGAACGGCGGCGTGGTGATCGTCCGTAACGCAGTGAAGGGCAAGTGACATGGCGTCCGTGAACGTGAAGAGCGCAGCCGGCAAGCCGGTGGGCGACGTGCAGGTGGCCGACGACGTGTTCGGTATCCAGCCGAACGTGCCGGTGATGCACCAGGTGGTGACCGCGCAACTGGCGGCCCGTCGTGCCGGCACCCAGAGCACCAAGACCCGCGCCGAGGTGTCGGGTGGCGGCAAGAAGCCGTTCAAGCAGAAGGGCACCGGTAACGCCCGTCAGGGCTCCACCCGTGCACCGCACTTCAGCGGTGGTGGTGTGGCCCTCGGGCCCAAGCCCCGCAAGTACAACCAGAAGACCCCCAAGAAGATGATCAACCTGGCGTTGCGTTCGGCCCTGTCCGACCGGTTCGCCGAGGGCAAGGTCGTCGTCGTCGACGACTGGGGCTTCGCCGCCCCGAAGACCAAGGACGCCAAGGCCGTCCTGTCGTCGCTCGGTGTCGACGGTCGGGCGCTCATCGTGGTCGACCGCGACGACGTGAACACGATCAAGAGCTTCTTGAACCTCCGTGAGGTGCAGCTCATCGAGCGCGCCGAACTGAACGCCTACGACGTGCTCTGCAACGAGTACATCGTGTTCTCGAAGTCGACGCTCCCCGGCTCGTCGGCCGCCGAAAGCGAGACCAAGTCATGAAAGACCCCCGCGACATCATCATCGCCCCGGTCGTGAGCGAGAAGAGCTACGCCCTCATCGAGCAGGGCGTCTACACCTTCGTGGTGCACCCGAGTGCCTCCAAGCCCGAGATCCACGATGCGGTCGAGGCCATCTGGGGCGTCACCGTGGTGAATGTCAACACCCTGAACCGGAAGGGCAAGAAGACGCGTCAGCGTCGTTCCAACCGCACCGGTTCGAAGCCCGACACCAAGCGGGCCATCGTCACCCTGGCAGCGGGCAACGAGATCCCGCTGTTCGAGAACTGAGACCGACATGGCGATTCGTTCACGTAAGCCCACCAGCGCCGGCCGCCGCTTCCAGACCACCTCCGACTTCTCGGAGATCACGAAGTCGACGCCCGAGAAGACGCTGCTCACGTCCAAGCCGAAGTCCGGCGGCCGCAACGTCTACGGCCGCAAGACCGCCCGCCACCGTGGCGGCGGCCACAAGCAGCAGTACCGCATCATCGACTTCAAGCGCACCAAGGACGGCGTCACCGCCAAGGTCGCCGGCATCGAGTACGACCCCAACCGCACCTGCCGCATCGCTCTGCTGCACTACGCCGACGGCGAGAAGGCCTACATCCTGGCTCCGAAGGGCCTCGTAGTCGGTGCGCACGTGTCGAGCGGCCAGGGCTCCGACATCAAGCCCGGCAACGCGCTGCCGCTGCGCTACATCCCGGTCGGCACCACGGTGCACAACGTCGAACTGCGCCCGGGCCAGGGTGGCAAGATCGCCCGTTCGGCCGGTATGGCCGTGCAGCTCGTCGCCAAGGAAGGCGAGTACGCCACCTTGCGCATGCCCAGCACCGAGATGCGCCGCGTGCTCATCGACTGCCGGGCCACGGTCGGCGAGGTGGGCAACAGCGAGCACGAGCTGGTGAAGATCGGCAAGGCCGGTCGCAACCGCTGGAAGGGTGTGCGTCCGCAGACCCGCGGCGTGGCCATGAACCCGGTCGACCACCCCCTCGGTGGTGGCGAAGGTCGCACCTCGGGCGGTCGCCCAGCGGTGTCGCCGTGGGGTAAGCCCGAGAGCCGCACCCGCAACAAGAAGAAGGCGTCGCAGAAGATGATCGTGCGCCGCCGCCGCACGTCGAAGGGCCGGAGGTAAGCCACCATGTCGCGGAGTCTCAAGAAGGGCCCGTTCATCGACGACCATCTGTTGAAGAAGGTCGACGCCCAGAACGCCGCCGGCGATCGCAAGGTCATCAAGACCTGGAGCCGCCGTAGCACCATCATTCCCGACATGGTGGGTCACACCATCGCCGTGCACGACGGCCGCAAGCACGTGCCGGTGTACGTCACCGAGAGCATGGTCGGTCACAAGTTGGGCGAGTTCAGCCCCACGCGCACCTTCCGGTACCACGCCGGCCAGGAGAAGAACGCAAAGGGTCGCCGCTGATGACTGGTCCGAAGCTCAACGAGAAGTCGTTCGTCGCCGGCGAACGCAACGGCACCAAGGCCAGCGCCAAGTACGTGCGCTCGTCGGCCTCCAAGGCGCGTGTCGTGCTCGACCTCATCCGCGGTCTGCCCGTGAAGCAGGCCGACGAGATCCTGCAGTTCACCGACCGCGAGGTGTCGAACACCATCCGCAAGGTGCTGGCCTCGGCCGTCGCCAACGCCATCCACAACGACGAGCAGGATGCCGACGAGCTGTACGTGAAGGCATGCTTCGCCGACGAGGGCCCGACGCTGAAGCGGTTCACCCCTCGTGCCCGTGGCCGCGCCGGCAAGATCAACAAGCGCACCACCCACATCACCATCGTGGTCGAGCGTCTCGACGATGCCCGCCTCGAGGTGGTGCAGGCCCGTGAGGCCCGCCGTGGCACCGCCGGTGGTCGCCGGGCGGCAGCCGGCGGTACGGCCGCCTCGCGCCGCGAGCGCGTCGAGCGCAGCCGTCAGCGTGCCGCCACCCTCAAGTCGGGTGACGACGCCACCACCGAGTCCGACACCACCACCGGAACCGACACCGAGGTGCAGGGCTTCGCCGACACCGGTGCCGTCGAAGCCGGTCAGTGGGCCGGCTCGGTCATGCCGCTGGCTGACGGTTCGGCGCCCGAGGGCTACACCATCAAGGGCAACGCCGACTCGATGCTGTACCACACCCCCGAGAGCCCCTACTACGGCCGCACTGTGGCCGAGGTGTGGTTCGACACCGTCGACAACGCCGAGGCCGCCGGGTTCGCCCTGCCCCCGTCGCTGGCCGACGACACCGCTTCCGAAGAAGAGAGCAACTGATGGGTCAGAAGATCAACCCCTACGGCTTCCGTCTCGGCATCACCACCGACTGGAAGAGCCGCTGGTTCTCCGAGCGCGAGTACAAGGACTACCTCACCGAGGACTGGAAGATCCGCCGGGCGCTGATGACCAAGCTCGAGAGCGCAGCCGTCAGCCGCATCGAGATCGAGCGCACCCGCGACAAGGTCCGCGTCGACATCCACACCGCCCGCCCCGGCATCGTCATCGGTCGTCGTGGCGCCCAGGCCGACGAGTTGCGCGCCCTGCTCACGCAGATCACCGGCAACCCGAAGGTGCAGCTGAACATCGTCGAGATCAAGAGCCCCGAGCTCGACGCAGCGCTCATCGCCCAGGGTGTGGCCGACCAGCTCGTCAACCGCATCGCCTTCCGCCGGGCCATGAAGCGCGCCGTGCAGAACGCCCAGCGCGCTGGTGCCCTCGGCATCCGCGTGCAGTGCTCGGGCCGTCTCGGCGGCGCCGAGATGAGCCGTACCGAGTGGTACCGCGAAGGTCGAGTGCCGCTGCACACCCTGCGCGCCGACATCGACTACGGCATGCGCGAGGCCCGTACCTCGAGCGGTCGTGTGGGTGTGAAGGTGTGGATCTACAAGGGCGACATCGTGCCCTACAAGGCCCAGACCGACGACAAGATCACCCGTGAGGCCGCCATGGCCGTGGGCGAGACGTCGGGCCAGGCGGCACCGCGCCGCGTCGTGTCGTCGGCCGGCCCGCGCCGTGCCGACGAAGCCGAGGCCGAGGTCGCACCGCTCATCAAGGAAGCCGATCCCGAGCTCGAGAAGTTGCTCGACGAGGAAGAAGACATCGCACGTCGTACCCACGACCTGCACGAGGCTCCGCACTTCCGTGGGGAGGACTGATCACCATGTTGATGCCCCGTAAAGTCGCACACCGCAAGCACCAGCGCGGCCGGATGAACGGCAACGCCAAGGGCGGCACCGAACTGGCCTTCGGGCAGTACGGCATCCAGGCCCTCGAGCCCGGCTGGCTCACCGCCCGCCAGATCGAAGCGGCCCGTATCGCCATGACCCGCGCCATCAAGCGTGGTGGCAAGGTGTGGATCAACGTCTTCCCCGACAAGCCGGTCACCAAGAAGCCGGCCGAGACCCGCATGGGTTCGGGCAAGGGCAGCCCCGAGTTCTGGGTGGCTGTCGTGAAGCCCGGCCGCGTGCTGTTCGAGTTGTCGTTCCCCGATGAGGCCACCGCCAAGGCAGCCATGGCCAAGGCCATCCAGAAGCTGCCGATGAAGGCGCGCATCATCACCCGCGAGGAGATCTTCTGACATGGCGAAGTCCAACGCTGAACTGAGCGAGCTCGACCTCGCCGGCCTGGTCGACGAACTGCGGGCCACCAAGCAGGAGGCGCTCAACCTGCGCTTCCGCAATGCCACCGGCCAGCTCGACAACAACGCCGAGATCCGCACCGTGCGCCGCCAGATCGCACGCATCAACACCTACATCCGTCAGCGCGAGATCGCCGCTGCCGAGAGCGGGAAGTGAGTCAGATGTCGAACGAATCCACCACCGAACCGGGACGCAGCGCCCGCAAGGTCCGCGAAGGCCAGGTCGTGTCCAACAAGATGGACAAGACCGCGGTCGTCGCCGTGGTCGAGCGTGTGCGCCACCCCAAGTACGGCAAGTTCATGCTCCGTACCAAGAAGCTCTACGCGCACGACGAGACCAACGACGTGAACGTCGGCGACAAGGTCCGCGTCATGGAGACCCGTCCGCTCAGCAAGAACAAGCGCTGGCGCGTGGTCGAAGTCATCGAGAGGGCGAAGTGACATGATCCAGCAGGAATCACGACTGCGCGTCGCCGACAACAGCGGCGCCAAAGAAGTGCTGTGCATCAAGGTGCTCGGTGGCACTCGCCGCCGTTACGCCTCGATCGGCGACATCTTCGTCGCCTCGGTGAAAGATGCCATCCCCGGCGCCGCGGTGAAGAAGGGCGACGTGGTCAAGTGCGTCGTCGTTCGTGTCAAGAAAGAGAAGCGTCGTGCCGACGGCAGCTACATCCGCTTCGACGAGAACGCCGCCGTCATCATCAAAGACGACCTCACGCCGCGTGGCACCCGCATTTTCGGGCCCGTCGGCCGTGAACTGCGCGACAAGAAGTTCATGCGCATCGTGTCGCTGGCCCCGGAGGTGATCTGACCATGAAGCTGAAGAAGGGCGACTCCGTCGTCGTCATCACCGGCAAGGACAAGGGCAAAGAGGGCGAAGTCCTCGAGGTCCGTCCTCGCGACAACAAGATCATCGTCAGCGGCGTCAACACGGCCAAGAAGCACCAGAAGCCGCGCGCTGCCAACCAGCAGGGCGGCATCATCGACCGCGACATGCCCATCGACGCCAGCAACGTCATGCTGCTGCACAAGGGCAAGCCCACCCGGGTCGGCTACGGCACCGGCGCCGATGGCAAGAAAGTGCGTATCGCCAAGACCACCGGAGAGGTGATCGGATGAGCACGGCCACCGCAACCACGCCGCGCCTGAAGCAGCAGTACAACGACCAGGTGAAGGCTGCGCTGATGAGCGAACTCGGCATCACCAACGTGATGCAGGTGCCGAAGATCGAAAAGATCGTCATCAACATGGGTGTCGGCCGCGCTACCCAGCAGCCGTCGCTGCTCGAGGGCGCCGTACGCGACCTCACGGCCATCGCCGGCCAGAAGCCGGTCGTCACCAAGGCCAAGACCTCCATCGCCGGCTTCAAGCTGCGCGAGGGACAGTCGATCGGCTGCAAGGTCACCTTGCGCGGCGACCGGATGTGGGAGTTCCTCGACCGCCTCATCGCCGTCGCCATCCCGCGTATCCGCGACTTCCGCGGTCTGCCGGCCCACAGCTGGGACGGCCGTGGCAACTACACGTTCGGCCTGAACGAGCAGTCGGTCTTCCCCGAGATCGATTTCGACAAGGTCGACGCACCCCGTGGCATGGACATCACCATCGTCACCACTGCCGCCACCAACGAGCACGGCAAGGCCCTGCTCGATGCGTTCGGGTTCCCGTTCAAGCGGGGCGCCGACGCTGGTCCGGTCCCGAAGAAGAAGCCCAAGCGGCGCGGTCCGGTTCGTGGGTCGAAAGCCCCGGCCAAGCCTGCTGCTGCGAAGAAGAAGAAGTAAGGAAGGGCATCGAGATGGCAAAGAAGTCCCAGATCAACAAGAGCAACGCCACGCCGAAGTTCAAGGTGCGCGGGTACACCCGCTGCCGTCGGTGTGGTCGTGCCCGGTCCGTGTACCGCCAGTTCGGCCTGTGCCGCATCTGCCTGCGCGAGATGGCACATGCAGGCGAGATCCCCGGCCTGACCAAGGCGAGTTGGTGAGGAGGCCACCATGCTGACCGATCCCATTGCCGACATGCTCACCCGTCTGCGCAACGCCAACACGGCGATGCACGACGAGGTGTCGATGCCCTGCTCGAAGCAGAAGGTGGCGCTCGCCACTGTGCTGCAGAAAGAGGGCTACATCGAGGGCTTCACTGTGGCGCCCTCCACCCATGGCCCCGGCGACGTGCTCACGATCTCGTTGAAGTACTCGACCGATCGCCAGCGCACCATCAGTGGTGTGCGTCGTATCTCGACCCCCGGCCTGCGGGTGTACCGCAAGGGCAACGCGATCCCTCGCGTGCTCGGCGGTCTGGGTGTCGCCGTCCTGTCCACCAGCCAGGGGCTGATGACCGACCGCGAAGCGCGCAAGCGCAACGTGGGCGGCGAAGTCCTCTGCTACGTGTGGTGACCGAGGAGACCCGAACCCATGTCACGTATCGGTAAGGCCCCCATCACCGTCCCCGGCGGTGTCACGGTCGACATCACCGGCCAGTCGGTCACCGTCACCGGCCCGAAGGGCACCCTCAGCCGCGAGCTGCCGGGCAACATCACGGTGCGCCACGACGAGGGCATCCTCCTGGTCGAGCGTCCCGACGACGAGCGCGAGAGCCGCTCGCTGCACGGCCTCAGCCGCACCCTGGTGAGCAACATGGTCACCGGTGTCACCGATGGCTTCGCCAAGGAGCTCGAGATCATCGGCGTGGGCTACCGCGCCGAGGCCACCAGCCCCACCTCGCTGCGCCTCGCCCTCGGCTTCAGCCACCCCGTCATGATGCAGGCACCGGAAGGCATCACCTTCGAGGTGCCGGTCCAGACCCGTGTCATCGTGCGCGGCATCGACAAAGAAGTCGTCGGCCAGGTGGCCGCCAACATCCGTTCCGTCCGCAAGCCCGAGCCCTACAAGGGCAAGGGCGTTCGCTACCTCGGCGAAAAGGTCTTGCGCAAGGCCGGCAAGACCGGAAAGAAGTGAGGACCCGCTCATGAGCAAGGTCGCCCAGAAGCGCTACGAGAGCCGTGTCACCCGGCACGCGCGTGTGCGCAAGAAGATCCATGGCACCGCCGAGCGTCCGCGCCTGGCCGTGTTCCGCTCGAACAAGCACCTCGTCCTGCAGGTGATCGACGACGACAGCGGCCGTACCCTGGCCGCAGCGTCCACCACCGAGGCCGCCCAGCGCGCCAACGGCAGTGGTGCGACCGTCGACGCGGCCACCCGGGTGGGCACGCTCGTCGCCGAGCGGGCCAAGGCCGCAGGCATCGACAAGGTGGTGTTCGATCGTGGTGGGTTCCTCTACCACGGTCGTGTGGCAGCGGTCGCCGCGGCGGCCCGTGACGCAGGTTTGGAGTTCTGATGGCAGATCAACGCAACCAAGGCAACCCGCGCGGCGGGGAAGCGCCTGCTCCCGACCCCAACGGTCTGCGCGAGTCGCGCGTCATCACCATCAACCGCGTCGCCAAGGTGGTGAAGGGCGGTCGTCGGTTCTCGTTCACCGCACTCGTGGTGGTCGGTGACGGCAACGGCCGGGTCGGTCTCGGCTACGGCAAGGCCAAGGAAGTGCCGCTGGCCATCCAGAAGGGCACCGAGGAGGCCAAGCGCAACCTGTTCTCGGTTCCGCTTGCCGGTAGCACCATCACCCACCCCATCATCGGAGTCAACTCGGCCGGTCGCGTGCTCATGAGGCCCGCTGCCCCCGGTACCGGCGTCATCGCCGGCGGCGCCGCCCGTGTCATCCTCGAAGAGGCCGGCGTGCACGACGTGCTGTGTAAGTCGCTCGGTTCGTCGAACGCCATCAACGTCGCCCGGGCAACGATCAACGGCCTCAAGTCGCTGCAGCGCCCCGATGTGGTGGCCGCCCGCCGCGGCCTGCCGGCCGACGAGTTCGTGCCCAAGGGCGTGCTGCGCTCGTACACCGAGCGCCAGAAGCAACTCGCAGCAGGAGAACAGCACTGATGCCTGGACGCCAGAAGAACACCTACACGGGCGAAAAGACGCTCGTGGTCACCCAGATCCGCTCGGCCATCGGCAACAAGCCCAAGGCTGTCGGTACCCTGCGGGCCCTCGGCCTCGGCCGCATCGGCCAGTCGAACACCCTGCCCGACCGCGCCGAGATCCGCGGCATGCTTGCTCGCGTGCCGCACCTCGTCTCGGTCACCGAAGGAACGGAGAGCTGACATGCGCGTCGACGAACTCGCACCCGCACCAGGGTCGAACAAGGCCAAGAAGCGCGTCGGTCGCGGTATCGGTGGCAAGGGCGGCAAGACCGCCGGTGCCGGCACCAAGGGTCAGCACTCGCGTGGCCGTGGCAAGGTTGGCCGCGGTTTCGAAGGCGGCCAGACCGGCCTGAAGCAGCGAGTGCCGAAGCTGAAGGGGTTCAACAACCCGTTCCGCGTCGAGTACTCGCCGGTGAACCTCGACCAGTTGGCTGCCCTCGAGGCTGCCACCGTCGGCCCCGACGAGCTCGTCGCAGCCGGCCTCGTGCGCAAGGACACCTTCGTGAAGATCCTCGGCCGTGGCGAGATCACCTCCGCCGTGGCAGTCACAGCCCATGGTGTGTCGAAGACCGCTCAGGCAGCCATCGAGGCCGCCGGTGGTTCGGTCACGATCCTCCCGCTGCCCTACGCAGTCCGCCCCCCGGCCCAGGGCAACCAGTTCACCAACCGCTGAACCAGGTGCGGTACCTCCCGGTGCCCGCCACGTCCTAGCATCGAACCTCGTTCCCGTCCCGAACCGTTCCTGAGGAGCCTGTTGTGTTGTCGAACCTGAAGAACGTCTTCAAGGTTGCCGATCTGCGCAACAAGGTGCTCTTCACCTTGGCGATGGTGGCCCTGTACCGATTCGGTGTGGCCATCCGCGTGCCGGGTATCGACGCCGATGCGGTGAATCAGTTCCAAGAAGGCGTGCGCACCCAGGGCGCTCTCGGCTTCCTCGATCTGTTCTCGGGCGGAGC
>JBEICS010000021.1:0-11018 GCA_040383925.1 Acidimicrobiaceae bacterium
CCACGATCACCCCTGCGCCACCTGCGGCGCGCCGCTCGTAGTAGGCGACATGGCGGTCGGTGAGGCGGCGTTCGTCGTCGCCGAGGTTGGTGACGTGGGGGCCGAACATCACCCGCGACGGGGCCGTTCGGGCACCGAGTTCGAGGGGTTCGACGAGGCGCGTCATGCGGTGGGCGACGCTACCGCGGCTCGCTCAGGATTTCGTCGCCGAGAGTTCGTTGCCGGCGAGCAGCCGCTTGATGTTGTCGACGTGGCGCACCATCACCAGCAGCGCCAGGCCCACCACGGCGGCCACCTCCCATCCGGGTCGGCCGCTCACCGCCACCCCCACGGGCAGGCCGATGATGACTGCGAACGACGCCAGCGATGCCTTCTTGGTGGCCTTGCGCACCACGTACCAGAGCACGACCAGCACGGCGAACACCACGGGGTGCAGCACGATGGTGGCGCCGCCGAGGGTGGCCACCCCCTTGCCGCCGCGCAAGCCGCGGGTGACCGGGTACATGTGCCCGAGCACCGCTGCGGCGACCAGCACATAGGCGCCGGGCCGGGTGTCGAGCATCAGACCGACGGCAGCGGGGACGGCACCCTTCAGCGCGTCCATCGCGAACACCGCGATGCCCCACTTCGCGCCGAGCGTGCGGGCGATGTTCGACGCACCGGGGTTGCCCGACCCGACGGTGGTGATGTCGATGCCCTTGCTGCGCGCCACGAGGATCGCGCTCGGGAAGGTGCCGAGCAGATAGGCCAGCGGCACGAGGACGTAGACGATGGTGTTCATGGATCCCCCGCAGGGGACTCTACGCGCCGGCGACGGGTACCGGCTTGCGGCCGATGCTGCGACCGAGCGTGACCGGCTTGGAGTGGTCCATCGCGGGCTTCGGGGTGAGGCCCGCGTTCACCGTGCGCAGCATCTCGTCAGCGGCACCGCCCACACACTCGGGGTCGGGGCCGTCGAGCGGCAGGCCGGTGAAGAACTTCGCTGCCATGCATCCGCCCTGGCACGCGTCGTAGCTGCCGCAGCTGGCGCAAGCACCGGCCGACTGGGGCTCGCGCAGTTCGAGGAACAGTGGGCTCTGCTTCCACACCCGGGCGAAGCCGCCCTCGTCGCGCACCGACCCCGCCTTGAACTGGTCGTGGATGACGAACGGGCAGGCGTACACGTCGCCGATCGGGTCGATGAGGCACACCACGCGGCCGGCGCCGCACATGTTCAGCCCGGGCAGTGCCTCGCCGAGCGCGTTGAGGTGGAAGAACGAGTCGCCGGTGAGCACGTTGTCGCCGTGCGCGAGCAACCAGTTGTAGATCTGGCGCTGCTGGGCGTTGGTGGGGTGCAGGTCGTGCCACGTGTCGGCGCCGCGGCCGCTGGGCCGCAGCCGGGTGACGCGCAACTGTGCGCCGTAGCTGTCGGCCAACGCCTTGAAGTCGTCGAGTTGGTCGACGTTGTGGCGGGTGACCACGACCGAGATCTTGAACGGGCCGTTGCGCTCGACGAAGCCGGCGGCGGCCAAGTTGTCCATCGCCCGGCGGGCCATGTCGTAGCTGCCGGCGCCGCGCACGGCGTCGTTCGTGGCGGCATCGATGCCGTCGAGGCTGATCTGGATGTCGAGGTAGTCCATCGCCGTGAGGCGGCGGGCCTTGTCGGCGTCGATGAACGCGCCGTTGGTGGAGAACTTCACGCCGATGCCACGGCCGATGGAGTACTCGAGCAGTTCGAAGAAGTCGCGGCGCACCATCGGTTCGCCGCCACCGATGTTGATGTAGAAGACCTGCAGGTCGTGCAGTTCGTCGAGCACCTGCTTGGCCTCGGCGGTGGTGAGCTCGCGCGGGTCGCGCTGGCCGCTCGACGACAGGCAGTGCACGCACTGGAGGTTGCAGGCGTAGGTGAGTTCCCAGGTGAGGCAGATCGGCGCGTCGAGGCCGGTCTTCAACTGGCTGACGAGGGATTCGACGCTCATGATTCAGCGCTCACGGACGATCTCCGAGTTCTGCAGGTTGGTGAAGGCGGTGGTGAAGCTGGGCCAGCGCGACTCGGCCACGCCGCAGGCGCGCAGGGCGTCGGCCAGGCTGGGGTGGTCGCCCAGCACCTTGGCCACCGCCACCATGTCGGGGTGCTTCAGGAAGATGAGCCGGCGGTTGCCGTAGTGGTAGGCGAGCGCGCCAAAGGGTTCGGGCCGCAGCGCTACCTGGGGGTGCAACTCGAGCGGGGTGTCGAGCAACGGGCGCTCAGTAGACGCCGCACATACCATCGATCGAGATCTCCTCGACGAGGAGTTCGTCGTCGACGAGCGTGGCCACCGGTGCGGTGACCAGGTCGTCGGCGCTACCGACGCTCGTGCTGGTGGTGGCGGGTGCGTCGATCGACTCGTGCTCCATCTGCCGGAGCGTATCCGCACCGACCGCGCCCCGCCACCCGGGTACTCCGAGCGGCTTGACGGATCAGCCCGGCCGCGGACGATTTCCTCCATGACTCTCCAGGAACTGGCGTTCGACGAACTGGTGCTCTACACGGCGTGTCCCCTCTGCGACTGCGAGGACATGTCGTTCCTGTTGTCGATGCCGTGCGGGCACCATCCGAGCTACCGGGCGGGCATGGTGCCCGAGATGCACTGGCAGACGTGCGACCGGTGCGGTCACGTCTTCCGTAACGGCTACTTCACCGATGAGGCGGCCGCCCAGATCTTCACCCTCGACTACCCGACGCTCGAGGTCGGGCACGACCTCGAGACGTGGCGGAACATCTCGGCGCGGATGATCGAGCGCGTGGTGCCCTTCCGTCGCCGCGGTTCGTGGCTCGACATCGGTTTCGGCAATGGCAGTCTGCTGTTCACCGCTGCGGAGTTCGGCTTCTACCCGATCGGCTGCGACCTGCGCTCCAAGAGCGTCGAGGCCATCCAGCAACTGGGGGTCGAGGCCTACTGCGCCGATGTGAACGAGCTCGTCCTCGATCACGCCGTGAGTGTGGTCAGCATGTGCGACGTGCTCGAGCACATCCCCTACCCGAAGGGTGCGCTCGAGACGACCCATCGTCTGCTCGAGCCCGGCGGGGTCGTGCTCGTGTCGATGCCCAACTTCGAGAACATGCTGTGGCGCGTGCTCGACATGAATGCGGTCAACCCGTACTGGAGCGAGGTCGAGCACTTCCACAACTTCAGCCGCACCCGGCTGTACGAGTTGCTCGAGGAGACCGGGTTCGAGCCGGTGGCGTACGGCATCAGCGAGCGGTACCGCGCCTGCATGGAAGTGGTCGCCCGCCGAGTCTGACGGCCGGCGGTCGTTCCGCTGGCAACCTCCGGTGCCGCTGTGCCTAGGATCGCCCCACGTACCGATACATGGGGGTTTCGCCGTGAAGACCAAGGCTGCTGTTCTCTGGGAAGTCAACACACCGTGGAGCGTGGAGGAGATCGACCTCGATCCCCCCGGCCCTGGTGAAGTGTTGGTGAAGATCGCCGCCAGCGGCATGTGCCACAGCGACGAACACCTCGTCACCGGCGACCTGCCGTTCGCCCCGCCCATCATCGGTGGCCACGAGGGCGCAGGTGTCGTGCAGGAAGTGGGCGAGGGTGTCAGTTGGCTCGCCCCCGGCGACCACGTCGTGTTCGGGTTCATCCCGTCGTGCGGTCGCTGCGCGAGCTGCTCGACCGGCCACCAGAACCTGTGCGACCTCGGTGCGCTGATGGGCCTCGGCCGGCAGATCACCGATGGCGGCAGCCGCCACCACGCCCGCGGGCAGGACCTGGGGCTGATGTGCATCCTCGGCACCTTCGCCCACCACACCGTGGTGAACGAGGCCAGCTGCATCAAGATCGACAAGGACGTGCCGCTCGACCGTGCCTGCCTGCTGGGGTGCGGCGTGGTCACCGGCTGGGGCTCGAGCGTGTACGCCGCCGAGGTGAAGCCCGGCGACACCGTGGCCGTGGTGGGTGTGGGCGGCATCGGCGCCAACGCCATCCAGGGTGCGAAGTTGGCCGGCGCGAAGCGCATCATCGCCATCGACCCGGTCGAGTTCAAGCGTGAGAAGGCGATGGAGTTCGGCGCCACGCACACGTTCTCGTCGATGGAAGAGGCGCTGCCCGGCATCCACGAGCTCACCTGGGGCACGATGGCCAACAAGGTCATCATGACCATGGGCGTCGGCTCGGGCGAAGTGATCGGTTCGGCTATGGCACTCGCGTCGAAGCGTGGCCGCGTGGTCGTCACCAACATCCACCCCGCGCTCGAGTACAGCGCCTCGATGAGCCTGCTCGACCTCACGCTGATGGAGAAGCAGCTCGTCGGTTCGCTGTTCGGTTCGGGCAACCCCCGCGCCGATATCCCGAAGCTCATCGGTCTGTACCGCGAGGGCCAGCTCGATCTCGACGGCCTCGTCACCAACGAGTACCCGCTCGAAGGTGTGAACGAGGGCTACGACGCGATGCGCGCGGGCACCAACATCCGTGGCGTCCTGAAGTACGACTGACCGGTACCCGGCCAGTGGACTCCCTCGTCGAGCGCCTCCACGGCGCGGTCGTCGGGCGGCGACGCGAGCTCGAACTCGTCGTCGCCGCACTGATGGCCGATCGGCACATCGTGCTCGAAGGCCCTCCCGGCACCGGAAAGAGCACGCTGCTGCGCGCTGTGGCGCACGAACTCGGTATCGGGTTCGAGTTCGTCGAGGGCAACGCCGAGCTCACGCCGGCCCGCCTGGTGGGTCACTTCGACCCGGCCCGCGTGCTCACCGACGGCTACACGCCCGATGTGTTCGTGAACGGGCCGCTGGTGACAGCGATGGTGGACGGCTCGCTGCTGTACGTGGAGGAGATCAACCGCATCCCGGAAGAGACCCTCAACGTGCTCATCACGGTGATGAGCGAGCAGGAACTGCACGTGCCGCGCCTCGGTCGGGTGGCGTGCACGCCCGGCTTCCGGCTCGTGGCGGCGATGAACCCGTTCGACGCCGTGGGCACGGCGCGCATCTCGGGCGCGGTGTACGACCGCATGTGCCGGCTGTCGATGACCTACCAGAGCGCCGTCGAAGAGGTCGCCATCGTCGAGCAGGCGCTGCCCGAACCGCTCGAGGCCGAGTGGGTCGGCAAGGTGGTGGAACTGGTGCGCCGTACCCGCGAGCACGCCGATCTGCGCATGGGCTCGTCGGTGCGCGGCGCCATCGACACCGCCCGGGTGGCAGCCAGCCTGGCGCAGGTGCGCGGTCTCACGCCGTACCAGCCGAGCGTCGGTCTCGATGCGGCCATCGTTGCGCTGTCAGGTCGGGTGCGGGTGCGCGAGGGCTCGGCCCGCACCAGCGAAGGCATCATCACCGACCTGTGGGAAGAGGTGTTCGGGCGCACCGCGGGTGGTGACGGCGAGGGAAAAGCTGGCGCCCCGACTGGGGCCAACAACTCCCACTGAAGCAGCCGCCCCAGGCCAAGGAGGGCGCTGAGGCCGACGAGGCGGTGCAGCAGGCGCAACGCAAGACCACGTCGCGTCGCGAGCTCGCCCGCAACCCGCGCTTCGAGCAGGTGTCGCCCGAGGTGGGCGAACTCGACGAGGCGGCGGTCGACGAGGCGATGGCCGACGACCCCGACGACACGATGGCGATGCTCGCCGATCTCACCGGCGCCACCGATCAAGGGTTGCGCGAGTTGGCCCGCCGACTGGCCGGGCGCCTGTTCCTCGACATCAGCCGCCGTGGCCCGAGCCGCCCGCGTGGCGTCGGTCGGTTGGAGGAGCGCCCGTACCGGCCCGATGTCGGCGACATCGACATCGACGCCAGCCTCGATGCGCTGGTCGACGCCGGCGGCACGGGTGGCGTGGTCGACCCCGAACGGCTGCGGGTGCGCGGTTGGGTGCAGCCCGGCACGGCGCTGTGCCTGTTGGTGGATCGAAGCGGTTCGATGGGTGGCAAGCCGCTGGCCACCTCGGCGGTGGCGGCGGCATCGGTGGCCTGGCGGTCGCCGGCCGACTACAGCGTCATCGCGTTCGGCAAGGACGTGGTGGTGGCCAAGAGCCAGGACGTGCCGAAGGCCAGCGACCGAGTGGTGAACGATGTGCTGGCGCTGCGCGGCTTCGGCACCACCGACCTGGCTGGTGCGCTGCTGGGTGCGGCCGACCAACTGCGCCGCAGCCGGGCGGGGCGCAAGGTGACGATTCTGCTGAGCGACTGCCGGGCCACCGTCGACGGCGACCCGTTGGCCGCTGCCGGCGGACTCGATGAGTTGGTGGTGATCGCCCCCGAGGGCGACAGTGACGAGGCCGAGGCCTTCGCCCGCCGCACCGGTGCCCGGCTCACGACGGCGGCCGGCCCGTCGAGCGTGGCCGACGCGATCGGCCGCGTGCTCGAAGCCTGAGTCGGGCTCTGGCCCTGCCCAGACCCCTGGTCAGACCCCTGTTCAGACCCCTGTTCAGCAGCTGTAGTCGCGGGGCGGAACGACGCCCTTGGCGTTCTCTTCCGGAGCGACCGTCGTGGCGGGCAGAGTGGCGGGCAGAGTGGTGGGTGCCACGGTCGTGGCGGTGCTCGTCGTGGTGGTGGTGCGCGGCGTGCTGGTGCTGGTGCCACCGACGATGGTGGTACCGACAATGGTGGTACCCGGCTTGGTGGTGGCCGTCGGCTTCACCGTGGTGCTGGTCGTGCTCGTGCTCGTGGTACTGGTCGTGGTGGTGGTCTCGAACACCTGCTCGGGGGCGCCGGCCAGCGGGGCCTCGCCGCGGAAGATGGCGAGGATGGCGCGCATGTTGTCGCCCTTGATGCGCGGGATGAGCACCGATTGGCCCGAGATCATCGCGCCCTCGGACTCGATCTGGTACGAGTTGATGGAGTCGGGGTCGAGGTTGCGCAGCACCCCGGCGAACTCGAGCATCCTGCTGACGCTCAGTTCGTCGTCGGTGACGACGTTGTTCTGGGCCGTCTCGATGAGGCCGCGGGCGACGCTGGGGTTGGTGATGCCCTTGTCGAGTGCGGCGCTGAGTGCACGGCGGATGAAGTCCTGCTGACGCGAGACGCGGCCGAGGTCGCTCAGGCCGTCTTTCACCCACTTGCCGTCCTTGTAGTACTGGTAGTACCGCGAGCGCACATACGCCAGGGCGTGGTCGCCGGTGAACGTGAAGCACCCGGTGGTGGGTACGTCGAGGCCCGAGTTGGTGTCGCGCGCCGGGTACTCGAACGGCACCGCCACGCCACCCACTGCGTCGACGATGTTCTTGAAGGCGCAGAAGTCGACCTGGATGAAGTGGTCGACGCCGACGCCGAAGTTCTGGTAGATCGTGTCGATCAGCCGCTGCGGCTCGTCCTTCACGTAGGCGGCATTGATGCGGTTCTTGTTCTGGCGACCGGCGATCTGCACCCACAGGTCGCGGGGGAACGACAGCACCGCGGCACGGTTCGTCGACGGGTCGACGCGCATCAGCATGATGGTGTCGCTGCGCTCGCCCATCTCGGCCCGTTCGCCGAACGCCGATGCATAGGGCGAGTTCGGGTCGACGCACGCGTTGTTGTCGGCACCGGTGATGAGGAAGTTCTTCGCGGCGGGGTCGGCAGCAGGGAAGGTCTCGGTGGGCCCGGTGCTCTCGGGCGCGACGGAGGTGGCTGGGTCGCCCGGCACGGTGGTGACGGCCTGTGCGCTGCTGGTGGACCCGGCGACGGTGGTGCCGGTGGACGGGTCGGCGAGTTCGACCTTGCCGATGCTGTTCGACACGTTGCGGGCGACGAGCAGGCCGATGGCGCCAGCGAAACAGGCCACGACGACGATGCAGTTGACGACGAGCAACGCGCGTTGGGGCCAGGTCCGCTTCATGACCCGACGAATCTACCGGGCTGTGGCCCGCGGCCGGGGTCGGGTCAGGTGGGTGGGCGGGTACCGGTGTCAGTCGTAGACGACGACGCCGCGGATGTTCTCGCCCTGGCGCATCGCTTCGTAGCCGTCGTTGATCTGGCCGAGCGAGTAGCGGCGGGTGATCAGCTCGTCGAGCTTGAGTTGGCCGTCGCGGTACATGCCGAGCAGCTTCGGGATGTCGGCGCGCGGGTTCAGCGAGCCGAAGATCGTGCCCTTGATCTCCTTGTTCCACATCGCCAACTGGAACAGGTTCACCGCGGCCTGGGTCTGCTCCATCGGCGCCACGGCGGTGACCACACAGGTGCCGCCCTTGCCGGTGAGGGTGAGGCCGAGTTCCATCAGGTCGCCGTACATCACCCCGGGGGTCATGATGACCTTCTCGGCCATCTGGCCCTCGGTCATCTCCATCACCGGCCCGAGTGCTTCCTCCATCGACGAGAACGTGTGGGTGGCGCCGAACTCCATCGCCTTCTCGCGCTTGAACTCCACCGGGTCGACGGCGACGACGTGCTTGGCGCCGGCCATCTTCGCCCCCTGCACGGCGTTGATGCCGATGCCGCCGATGCCCACCACCACGACGGTGTCGCCGGGGGCGACCGCGGCGCGGTTGGTAGCCGAGCCCCAGCCGGTGGCCACGCCGCACGACACGAGCGCGACGCAGTCGAGCGGCAGGTCGTTGTCGACCTTGATGAGCGAGTTCTCCGACACGCAGGCATGGTTCGAGAACGTGCCCAGCTTGGCGAACAGGCCGACGTGCTGGTCGCCGACGAAGTGGCGGTGGGTGCCGTCGGTGATCATGCCGCCGCCGAAGGTGCCGCGGCCGTTGTCGCACAGGTTCTGGCGGCCGGTCGAGCACGGCTTGCAACGGCCGCACGACGGCACGAAGCTGGCCGACACGTGGTCGCCGGGCTTCACGGTGGTGACCCCCGGGCCCACCTCCAGCACGATGCCGGCACCCTCGTGGCCACCGATCATCGGGAACAGCGAGTCGATGCCCATCATCGACAGGGCCTCGGGCGGCGGCACCATGTCGCCGGTGACGAGATGCTCGTCGCTGTGGCACAGGCCGGCCACCTTCCACTCGACGATCACCTCACCCGCGCGCGGCGGGTCGATGCGAACGGTCTCGATCTGCCACTGCTGATCCTTGCCCCAGAGGACTGCTGCGCGTGTTTCCATGTCGCGTTTGTAGCAGGCGCGCCAGCCCGTCTGGTTCAGGGGCCCGGCTCCAGGGCCCGGCTTCAGGGCCCGGCTTCAGGGCCTAGCTTCAGGGAACGACGACCACCACCGTGCCGATGCTCGCCCAGTTCCAGGTGACGATCGCATCGGCGGTTGCCTGGCGCACGCAGCCTCCCGACAGCGGTCGGCCCAATTGGGCGTCGGTCTGCATCGGCACCCCGTTGCGTTTGGGGATCTCGTGGAAGCCGATGTTGTCGCCGCGGCGGCTCCAGGCGAAGCGCACCATCCACCGCATGCAGATGTCGCTGTGCGCCCTGCTGCACGTGTACTCGCTGCGCGACCGGACGACGTAGGTGCCGTAGTCGGGCTGGTCCATGCGGCCCGACACCCGGTGGGTGTCGAACACCGTGCCGTCGTCCTCGATCAGCCAGATGCGCTGGATGCCCTTCGAATAGACGACGCGGCGACCCTCGCCCGACGCGGCGGGCACGTCGAGCGAATCGCCGGGCTCGAGCACCGGCACCGGTGGTGGTGGCAGGGTGTCGGTCACCTGCACAGCGGTACCGCGCTGGGCCGTGCCGGTGGCCTCGGCGCTGACGGTTTCGCCGGTTTCGCCGTGGACCACGTGCGCGCCGACGCCGACCGTGATCACGGCGATCAATCCTGCGATCGCAGCCGTCAGGTATCGGGAGAGGCGAGAAGCGCGCCGCACGGACGCCACGGTAGTCAGTCGGCCACGGGGGCGAGATCGACAGCGCACCGCAACTCGTCGGCGACGACGAACTCGATGGCCCGGATCGAGCCGGCCTCGCGGAGGTCGCCGACGGCGCGCTCGACGGCCTCGTGCGCCTCGACCGGGCCGTGCACGACGAGTCGTTCGATCTCGGCGCGCTGGCTCACCTTCGCCTCGGTCTTGGCGCGGCGCACCGCAGCGAGCACCTCACCGAGCGGCTCGAGCCAGGCGGGGTCGCCGAGGCCGGTGCCGGCGCCGGGGCCGGCAACGGCGGCGAGTTCGGTGCTGGTGGGCCAGGTGGTGGCGTGCACCGAACCGGTCTGCCACCAGCTCCACACCTCGTCGGTGACGAACGGCAGGAACGGAGCGAGCAGTCGCTGCATCGACGACAATGCGATGCGAAGCGCGGCGCGTGCCGACTGGGTGAGCGCCGCCCGTGACCCCGACTGCGAGCCCGTCGGATCGTCGCCGTACGCACGGCTCTTCACCAGTTCGACGTAGTCGTCGCAGAACCACCAGAAGAACGCCTCGGTGCGCTCGAGGGCGCGGGCGTAGTCGTAGCCGTCGAACGCGGCGGTGGCGTCGTCGGCCACTGCGGCGAGCCGGGCGAGCATCGCCAGATCGACGGCCTCGGTGGGTGCTGCGCCGGCATCGGGTTCGCCGAAGGTGAGCACGAACTTGGTGACGTTCAGCAGCTTGGTGGCCAACTTGCGGCCGATCTTCATCTGGCTCTCGTCGAACGCCGTGTCGACACCGGGCCGACCGCTGGCCGCCCAGTAGCGCACGGCGTCGGTGCCGTACTGCTCGAGCAGGTGCATCGGGGTGACGACGTTGCCCTTGCTCTTCGACATCTTCTTGCGGTCGGGGTCGAGGATCCACCCGCTGAGGGCGGCGTTGCGCCATGGCGGGGTGCCGTGCTCGTGGTGGCTGCGCACCATGGTGGCGAACAGCCAGGTGCGGATGATGTCGTGGCCCTGGGGGCGCACGTCCATCGGGAACACCCGGTCGAACAGGTCGCTGTCGGGTTCGGTCCACTCGCCGGCGATCTGCGGGGTGAGCGACGACGTGGCCCAGGTGTCCATCACGTCGGGGTCGCCGATGAAGCCACCGGGCACGCCGCGCTGTGCGGCGGTGAACCCCGGCGGGCAGTCGGTGCTGGGGTCGACGGGCAGTGCCTCGTCGGCGGGGACGAGCACCTCGTCGTAGATCGGGTTGGCGTCGGCGTCGAGGCGGTACCACACCGGAACCGGCACACCGAAGTAGCGCTGGCGGCTGATCAGCCAGTCGCCGTTCAGGCC